>JAXDPC010000281.1:0-12105 GCA_034668525.1 Sphingomonadales bacterium | reverse complement strand
GATCAGCTGCTTGAACATCTGCGGGGCCTGCGGGAGCGCGTAGAACTTGCCCGGATGGACCCGGCTCGGGACGAGATAGTCGCGCGCGCCTTCGGGCGAGGAGGCGGTCAGGATCGGCGTCTGGAATTCGGTGAAGCCCTGCTCGACCATGCGCCGGCGGATCGAGGCGATCACGTTCGCGCGCAGCACGATGTTCCGGTGGATGCGCTCGCGGCGCAGGTCGAGGAAGCGATATCTTAGGCGAATGTCCTCGGGATAATCGGCCTCGCCCGCCACCGGCAGCGGCAGCTCCTGCGCCGCCGACTGCACGACCACGCGGCCGGCATGGACCTCGATCGCCCCGGTGGCGAGGTTCGGGTTCGCCGCCTCGGCGGCGCGGGCGACGACGGCGCCTTCCACCGTGATCACGCTTTCCACCCGGACCTTGTCGAGCGGAGCGAAGGCCGCGTCGGCGCTGTCGGCGACGATCTGGGTGATGCCGTGATGGTCGCGCAGGTCGACGAACAGGAGGCTGCCATGGTCGCGCTTGCGGTGGACCCAGCCCGACAGCTTGACCTCGGCGCCGACGTGCTCCGCGCGAAGCTGGCCGCAATGATGGGTGCGGTATGCGTGCATCGACCTCTACGCCCCGCCCGTCTTCCGGCCGATCACGACGTTCTGGAACGAGACCGGCCGGTCGCCGTGGGACCATTCGGCCGGCAGGATCTCGATTTCGAAGCCCGCATCTTCGTACATCGAGCGCACCGTCGTCTCCGGCATCGCGATCGCCGCCTCCGGATGTTCCGGATCGCTGGTCATGAAACCCTCGGCCCAGAAACGGAAGGCAGGAACCACATTCTCTTTCCGCACTGCCTCCTCGCCCTGCGCGTCGAGCACGAAGAAGCTGTGCATCGCCACCCCGCCCGGCTTCAGGACGCGCGCGGTCTCGGCAACGTAATGCCGCGCTTCGTCAGGCCGCAAATGGGTCATCACCGAGTTTGCCAGCACCAGGTCGAAGTCGCCGTCCGGATAGGGGAAGCGGAACGCGCTCGAGGCGACCTTTCCCGACGGATTGTAATAGGAGTTGAAGAGGTCGACGTGCCGGAAGCGGAAATTGGGGAAGTGCGGCGTGACGTGCCGGGTGCAATGATCGATGCCCTCCGGCATGATGTCGAACCCTTCATAGCGTCCCGCATCGGTCAGATAATATTTGAGCGGAGCCGCGGTGCGGCCCGCGCCGGAGCCGATCTCGAGGATCGAGGAGGTGCGGGTCAGGCCCGCATGGTCGAGCATGATGCGGAAGAAATGCATCCCGGCGTCGATATCGCTGGTGACGCCATATTGGTGGCTGAGGCGCTTGGGAGCCTCGTATTTCGATGCCACGCCCCAGAAGCCCTCGATCCAGTCCGCCAGGCCCAGCATCGACTTCCTGAGGCGCCCGCCCAGCGAAAAGCTCATCTGATTCTTCGACATCGATGCTCGCCAACGGAGAGGATTCTTGACGCTCGGCTGAGCGAGGACGGCCGCCATCGCGGAGCCATTCAGGCCGAGCGGCAGCGGTCGAGCGATTAGGATTGCGCCCCGTCCTTGTCAACTTGCCGGCCCCCGGGTTCGGGCCGCTCCGCAGGGCTGGGGCGAACGATTTCGCGCCGCGCGGCGGTCCCCGGCGCAGACCCGCTTTGTCAAGGCGATAGGCCGGGCTATAGGCCGCGCACGATGCACATCCATCCCCTGATCACAGACAGCGAATCGCTCGCTGCGCTCTGCGAGCGCCTCGCCCGCTCCCCTTTCGTCGCCGTCGACACCGAGTTCATGCGCGAGAACACTTATTGGCCCGACCTCTGCCTGTTCCAGATCGCCAACAGCGAGGAGGCGGCCGCCATCGATCCCAAGGCGGAGGGCATCGATCTGACGCCCTTGCTCAGCCTGCTGGTCAACAACGAGCATGTCATCAAGGTCTTCCACGCCGGCGGCCAGGACATAGAGATCATCTTCAACCTGACCGGCGGCACGCCCCATCCGATCTTCGACACCCAGATCGCGGCGATGGCGCTCGGCCTCGGCGAGCAGATCGGCTATTCGAATCTGTGCGAGAGCCTGCTCGGCAAGACCCTCGACAAGGGCGCGCGCTTCACCGACTGGGGCCGCCGCCCGCTCGAGGCGAGGCAGATCGACTATGCGATCGGCGACGTCACCCACCTCGCCGTCCTGTTCCCCAAGATGCTCGAGCGGCTGCGGCGGACCGGGCGCGGCGGCTGGCTCGACCAGGAGATGGAGCGCATCGCCGACCCGGCCAACTATCTCAACGATCCCGCCGTCGCCTGGAAGAAGGTACGGGTGCAGAGCCGCAAGCCCGAGGTGCTCGGGCGATTGAAGGCGGTGGCGGCGTGGCGCGAGATCGAGGCGCGCTCGAAGAACCTGCCGCGCGGCCGGATCATGAAGGACGAGACGCTCGCCGACGTCGCCCTCCACCCGCCCGCCGCGCAGGAGAAGCTCGGCCAGGTGCGCGGCCTGTCGCCCTCCTGGCGGACCAACGACATCGGCGCGCGGCTGATGGAGGCGCTCGCCAACGCCGACCCCCTCGCCGCCTCCGAGCTGCCGCCGCGCGACGACAAGTCGCCGGGCCTCGGCAAGGAGGGCGCGCTGATCGCCGACCTGTTGAAGCTGCTCCTCAAGATCCGCTCGCGCGAATCGAACGTCGCGCCGCGGCTCATCGCCCGGTCCGACGAGCTCGAGCAGCTCGCCGCCGGCCGGCGCGAAGGGCTCGCCATCCTCGAAGGCTGGCGCTTCGAGGAGTTCGGCCGCGACGCGCTCGACCTCGTCGAGGGCCGGCTCGCCTTCGCCGTGCGCGGCGGCAAGATGGTGATGACGCGCGCGGAGGTCGCGGAATGACCGGACGAATGATAGCGGGCGCGTTGATGCTGGCCGGCTGCGCCGCCGCGCCGGCGGAGCCGGGGATCCCCGAGCAGGGTGCCGGGAGGTGCAATGCCGCGCCGGCTCTGGGTCTGGTCGGCAGCCGGCGCTCCGAGGCCGTCGGCGCCGAAGCGATGCGCCGCAGCGGCGCCACGACCCTGCGCTGGATCGGCCCCGACGCGATCATCACCCAGGACCTTAGGAGCGACCGGATCAATATCGACCTGGATGCGGGCGGCCGCGTCACCGGGCTGCGCTGCTTCTAGCGAAAATTCGCCCTTCGGATCAGCCGCGCCTCGACCAGCGCCCGCTTCGCCACCGGCACGGTCAGCCGCTTGTGGTGCGCGAGGACGGCGCGGTCGAGCGCGTCGATCACCCTCAGCACGCCGACATAGGAGCGCTCGATCCGCGGCACGAGGAAGTCCGCTATCTCCGGCGGCGCGGCGATGCCGCGGTCGCCGAGCAGCTTCAGGATCAAGGCGGCGAGCAGCGCGTCGTCCGGCGGCGCGATCGCGATCTGCGGCGTGGCCGCCAGCCGCGAGCGAAGGTCGGCCAGCTTCACCTCCCAGCGCGGCGGCGGCGCCGCGGCGACGATCAGCAGCGGCTTTCGGCTCGCCTGCGCCTCGTTCCAGGCGTGGAACAGGTCCTCCTCCCGATGCTCCTCCGCATCGTCGAACAAACGGCCCCCGGTCTTCCGCACGAAGATGCGGCCGAGCAGGCTCCGTCCGGATTTGCGCGGCCCGGTGAGCAGGGTCGCCATCACCGGCCAGAGCGACCAGCGCTGGAAATGATCGAAGGCGGCGCGGTTCGCCTCGGAGATGAGGAAGTCCTCGTCCCTGTCCGCCACCGGCCAGTGCAACGGCAGGGCGATCTGGTCCACCGCCGCCTCAGCGCGAGATTCTGAGCGTGCTGCCCGAGCCGCTCACCGACCAGCCCTGCGCCCGCAGCGCGGCGGCCAGCGCTTCGGCGTCGCCGCTGAAGGTGACGCGCATGGTCGAGCTGCCGCCGAGCGCGGTGCTGACGGTGAGCGCCGAGGTGACCCCGCGGACGCGGCTGACCGCGACTTCGGCTCGCTGCACCGCCTCGGCGTCGGGCGAATCGAACTGGATCCGGAAGGCCTGGGCGGCGCCCGTGACCGGCTGGTCGGGCCCCTCCGCGGCCGAATTCTCGCGCGCCTGCACCCGCTCCTGGGCCTCGGGCGGAAGTTCCTCCGGCTGCGGGGCGATGTAGAGCGTCGGATCCGGGGTCAGCCTCCCCGCCCCCAATGCCGCGACGAACAGCGCGTCGAGCCGGCGCACGCCCTCGGCGAGCATGCGCGGGATCGCGGCGCCGTCGGGCGCGCGCAGCGAAAAGCGGCCCAGCACCTCGCGGTCCGGCCCGTGAATGGCGGTGAAGGTGGCGACCGCCGGCCCGCCCGGCCAGAGCCGGCGCAGCTGCACCTCCGGGACGAGGATGTCCGCCGCGCCATATTGATCGAGCAGCACCCGCCACATGCCGCGGCTGCGCCGCCCCGTCTGCATCGCGTTGAGCAGCAGGGGATCGGCGCCCGTTCCCGCACTGCGGACATAGTCGATCGGGCTGTTCGCGGTCCGGAAGTTCGCCCAGGCGTCCTGCCACTGGTTGCGGAACTCCATCGAATAGGCGGTGCCGCCCGTCACCATCACGGGGATCACCAGCATCGCCGCCGAGCGGCGCACGAGCCCGGGGACGCCGAGCATCTGGCCGGTCCGGGCGCGGTCGAAAAGCACGCCCAGCCGCGCGATGTAGCGCGTCGGGCCGATCTGCTCCTCCTCGATGATCACGCCGGAGACGATGCCGCTCAGCACCGATTCGGCGATCGCCGGCGCTTCCGACACGGGGCGGTTGTTGGTCCGCGCCCATAGCATCTTCCAGCCCTGCGCCATCGCCCGGCGCCAGCCTTCGAGCCGCGCCGCCTGGGCGCTGCCGGCGACCACGTCCACCTCGATTCCCGTCACCTCGAAGGTGCTGGCGCTGTCGACCGGCGGAATGCCCCGTTCGGCCCCGTCGAGCTGCGCCCAGAGGGCCCCGCCGGCGCCGGCGAGGGCGAGCGCGGCCAGAATCAATCGGCCGACAGGGGGGCGGAAACGGCGGGCGGACGTCACGGGCGCCTTTCTGGCGAGTTGGCCGTGGAAATCCAAGCGCGTTGTGGCTAGCGCGGCGCGATGGGCGACAGTAGCGGCGAGCGCGAATCCTGGACCTATGCCGAAGCCGGCGTCTCGATCGCCGCGGGCAATGCCCTGGTAAAGGCGATCGCCCCGCTCGCCAAAGCGACGGCGCGGCCCGGCGCGGACGCCGCGCTCGGCGGATTCGGCGGCTTCTTCGACCTCAAGGCGGCAGGCTATCGCGACCCTCTGCTGGTCGCCGCCAACGACGGGGTCGGCACCAAGTTGAAGCTCGCGATCGAGAGCGGCCGCCACGATGGCGTCGGCATCGACCTCGTCGCCATGTGCGTCAACGACCTCATCGTCCAGGGCGCCGAGCCGCTCTTCTTCCTCGATTATTTCGCCACCGGGCGCCTCGAACCGCGGGTCGCGCAGCGGGTGATCGCCGGCATCGCCCAAGGCTGCAAGGAAGCCGGCTGCGCGCTCATCGGCGGCGAAACGGCCGAAATGCCCGGCCTGTATGCCGAGGGCGATTACGACCTCGCCGGCTTTTGCGTCGGCGCCGTGGAGCGCGGCGAGGCGCTGACCGGCGAGAAAGTAGCCGAAGGCGACGCGATCCTCGGCCTCGCTTCCTCCGGAATCCACTCCAACGGCTTCTCTCTGGTTCGCCGCCTCGCCGCGGAAAAAAAATGGAAGCTGGACCGCCCGGCCCTCTTCGACCCGGACAGGCTGCTGATCGAGGCCCTGCTCGAGCCGACCCGCATCTACGTGCGCTCATTGCTGCCGCTGGTCCGCGGCGGCAAGGTGAAGGCGCTCGCGCACATCACCGGCGGCGGCCTTCTCGAAAACATCCCGCGCGTGCTTCCCGACGGGCTCCACGCCGCGATCGACGCCGGTGCCTGGCCGCAGCCGCGGCTGATGGCCTTCCTCCAGGCGCAGGGGAATATCGAGCCGGGCGAGATGGCGCGGACCTTCAACTGCGGCGTCGGCATGGCGCTGATCGTCTCTCCGAACGATGTGAGCGATGTCTCGCAAGCCCTTGAGGAAGCCGGAGAAACAGCGTTCCCGATCGGACGGGTTCTGGCTGGGGCCCGCGGCTGCACGGTCTCAGGACCGCGGGGAACGTGGAGCGCGCGCGAAGACTGGTCCGCGCCGCATCATGGCTGACAGGCTTCGCGTCGGAATCCTGATCTCGGGGCGCGGCTCGAACATGCTCGCGCTCGCCGAGCACCGCCGCCGGGACGCCGCCCGGCCCTACGAGATCGTGCTGGTCGCCTCCAACGTCCCCGAGGCCCGCGGCCTCGTCCTCGCCCGCCGGCTCGGCATCCCGGTCTGGGCGCGGAGCCACGAAGGCGTCCCCCGCGAGGAATTCGACCGGCTGCTGGATGCCGAGCTGCGCGCCCGCGACGTCGAGATCGTCGCCCTCGCCGGCTACATGCGCCTGCTGTCGGACCCGTTCGTCGCCGCCTGGGAAGCCCGCATCCTCAACATCCATCCGAGCCTGCTCCCCGCTCACAAGGGCCTCGACACCCACCGCCGCGCGATCGAGGCGGGCGACCTCCTCGCCGGCTGCTCGGTGCACCTCGTCACCACCGCGCTCGACGACGGCCCAGTCCTCGCCCGGGCGCAGCTTCGCATCCGGCCGCGGGAAACGCCCGAGCGGCTCGCCGAACGCGTCCTCGCCGAGGAGCATCGCCTCTATCCGCAAGC
This sequence comes from Sphingomonadales bacterium, assembly GCA_034668525.1. Taxonomy (GTDB): domain Bacteria; phylum Pseudomonadota; class Alphaproteobacteria; order Sphingomonadales; family Sphingomonadaceae; genus Allosphingosinicella. The sequence continues at coordinate 5,380 of JAXDPC010000281.1, read as the reverse complement.
GCTCGACGATTATTGCCGCGCCATCCTCGAGTCGCGAGTCGGCGGCGGAACGGGCGCAGAGGCCCGCGAAGGCCCGATCGGCTGAAATCCCGCCCTTCGAACGAAAAAATCCCCTGCGCGCAGCGCCTTGCGGTCCCGGCCGGACCGGAAGGTTCCCATCACCCCCGGCGGTTCGTCCCGTTGGCGTCACACTCCGCCGTAACGATATTGTATGTTGCAGTGCACAAGAGCAAGCGTCGTCCCCGGTCAGCGGGGTGGGCGTATTTCTCCCTGACAAGACGTGGAACGCGACGCGTTGCCGGGCCGATTGCCCGCGCTTCCCCTCCGTTCGGCGCCTGTTTTGGAGTCCATGTGAGTCAGTCTCGTTTCTTCCTGGCCGGAGCCCTCGGCGCCTGCCTGCTCTCCGGCGTCACCTTCGCCGCCGCCAACGCGGAAATCCTCGGGGCCGCCAACCCGGCCCTTCCGGCTCTCGAGTCGCCGGTCCTCCCCTCTCCCGCCGCCGCGGCGCAGCCCGCTCAGCCGAGCGACGTGCAGCCGGCGGCTCCCGCCATCGCTTCGGCTCCAGTCGCCGCGCCGACCGCTCCGATCGAGCCGGTCCGCCGCGCGGCGGCTCCAGCCGAGGCATCCGACGCCGAGCTCAACTGCCTGGCGCGAGTCATCCTCTACGAAGCCGGCGCCGAATCGCGCGCGGGCCAGCTCGCCGTCGCCCAGGTGGTGATGAACCGCACCCGCTCGGGCCGCTTCCCGCGCACCATCTGCGGCGTCATCAACCAGCGCGGCCAGTTCTCGGCGATCCGCAGCTATCGCGCCCCCGGCGGCGCCCGCTGGGCCAGTGCGCTTCGCGTCGCGCGCGAAGCCCGTTCCGGGGGCCGCGTCGCCTCGGTCGGCAACGCCTTGTTCTTCCACGCGCGCCACGTCCGCCCCTTCCGCGGCCGCACCCGCGTCGCCCAGCTCGGCGGCCACGTCTTCTACCGCTGATCGTCATCCCCTGAGAGGCGGGCGGCCTGCGCCGCCTGCCACCAGCCGCGCATCGTCTCGACCGGCAGGTCGAGGCCGAGCGCGTGGGTCGCCGCGAACCAGCGGTCGGCGGCCGCGATCAGCGGATCGGTCGCCGGCCCGGGCGGAAGCTCGCTCGCCCAGGAACGCACGGCGCCCGCGTTGAACAGCAGCAGGAAGAGCGCCGCGGTCGCGACGATCCGGCTGGTCCAGGGGAGAGGCGGTCCGCCGATCGCGCCGTCGTCGTCGAGGTCGACCGGAGACGGTACGTGATCGGCGCAGGTCACGGCTGCGAGCTGCGGGACGATCCAGGGCGCGTTCACTCCTTTCTCCTTTCAGAACTGGTAGTAGATGAAGGGCGCGACCCCTTCCGGGCGCATCGCGTCGACGATCAGGATGGCGAAGCCGGTGAGCGCGCCGACCAGCCCGGCGGGCATGGCCCGCACCCGGATCGCGACCCGCCTCGTCCCGTCCGCTGGCAGGAAATGGAGCGCCATGCCCATGACGATCAGCACCGCCCCGAGCGGGGTCAGCAGCGTCGTCGACCAGCTCCCGGCGCCGAGGCCGGCGAAATAAGCGAGCGCCTGTCCGAAGCCGTGCGAGCGGAAGAAGATCCAGCTGATCGTGACGATGTGGAAGGTCAGGAATATTCCGAGGGCCTGCGGCATCCGCGGCCATGCCGTGGGGCGGAACTCGCGCCACAGCCGCTCGGCGGCGAGCACGCCGCCGTGGATCGCGCCCCACATGACGAAGGTCCAGCTCGCCCCGTGCCACAGGCCGCCGAGCAGCATCGTCGCGGCGAGCGCGAGGCACATCCGCTCGAGCCCGTGCCGCGAGCCGCCGAGCGGGATGTAGAGATAGTCGCGCAGCCAGCTCGACAGGCTGATATGCCAGCGCCGCCAGAAATCCTGCAGCGAGGCCGCGCGATAGGGCTGGTTGAAATTGTGCGGGAAGCGGTAGCCGAGCAGGGCCGCGATGCCGATCGCCATGTCGGTGTAAGCCGAGAAGTCGCAATAGATCTGGACGGCATAACCGTAAGCGGCGAGCAGCAGGTCGAGGCTGCTGTGGGCGGCGGGATCGAAGAAGACCGGATCGACGAAGGTCGTCGCCAGCTCCGAGGCGATCACCGTCTTCTTGAACAGGCCCCACACGATCAGCAGCAAGGCCATCGCCACCATCGAGCGGCTGAGCGCGGGCGCCCTGCGGAACTGCGGGATCAGGTGCGCGGCCCGCACGATCGGCCCGGCGACGAGGTGCGGGAAGAAGCTCATCAGCAAGGTCATGTCGAGCAGGCCGGCGACATCCGTCCGCCGCCGGTAGACGTCGATGATGTAGCTCATCCCCTGGAAGGTGAAGAAGCTGATCCCGACCGGCAGGATCACCTGCATGATCGGAAGGTCGCGGCCCCAGCCGAGCGCGCGCAGGCTCGCCTCGGCCTGCTCCATGAAGAAGCCGTAATATTTGAACCAGCCGAGGATGGCGAGGTTGGCGGCGACGCCGAGGCCGACGAGCAGCCGGCGCTTCCTCTCGTCGCCCTCGGCTGCGCCGATCAGCCGGCCCACGGCCCAGTTGAGGAATCCGCTCGCGATCAGCAGGGCGACGAAGCGGACGTCCCACCAGCCGTAGAAGATCCAGGAGGCGAGCAGCAGCAGGATCTTGCGCCACTCGTTGCTGCCCCGCAGCAGCCAGGCCCCCGAGAACACGGCCAGGAAGAACAGTCCGAAGCTGAGCGTCGGGAACAGCATCAGCGTGTCCGCCCGTCGAGGAGCGCGGCGGCATAGATCCAGCCGAGCTGCTCGCCGCCGGCGCGGGTGAAATGGACGAGGTCGGGGCGCATCCAGCCCCGCGCCGCCCAGCCCGGCGCCGCACACGCACCCCCCATCCCTTCGCGCGCGTCGACGAAGCCAAGTCCGAGATCGTCGGCGACTGCCCGCTGCCGTTCGCGCACCCGGTCGAGCGCGGTCGGCGCAAAGAGATCGGCGCCGCACGCATGCACCGGCAGGCCTCCGTTCGCGGCCAGCGAGACGTCGCGCGTGGCTGCGTCCGGCGGCGCGGCCAGCAGGATCGGCAGCCCGGGCCCGGCAAGGCGGCGGATGCGGGCGATGCCGCGGCGCAGTTCCTGCTCGTAGGCGTCGGCGTCGAAGCGCGGAGCGAAGGCCTCGTTGGTGCCGAAGGCGAGCACGAGCAGGTCCGGCCGATAGGCCTCGAGCTCGGCACGGACCACGGCCTCGTGCTCGCGGGAGAGATGGACGAGCCGTGCGCCGCTCACGCCCAGGTTCGAGACGACCATGCCCCCGGCCCGGCGGACGGTCGCGAAGGATGTGACGCTGACCGGGCGCTCGTCTCCGGCCAGCACCGAGGCGGAATCGGAAAGGCCGTCGCCGTCGACCGTTCGGCAGGCGGCGCCGCGGCGCGGCGATGCGAGCGTCCAGCCCTCCTCCCGCTCGCCGATCCGCAGGCGAAGCGTGCCCGCCCCCGGCTCCCGCAGCGCGCAGACGATGAGCCGGTCGAAGCGGTTCGCCTCGTCGTCGCTGGTCAGGCCGATCGCGGCGCCGGCGGCGGCGCTGGTCAGGGTGTAGCCGCTGAGGCCGACCGGGCGGGTTCCGGGAAATGCCGGGCCGAAGCTCGCGCTGACGGTCCAGGCGCCGCTCTGGCTCGCGGTCACGCCGTAGGTCAGATAGCCCGGATAGGGCCGCCCCGGCGCCAGCACGCCGCGGCCGCCGGCGCCGTAGCGGAGCTGGAGCAGCCGGCGCAGCGGCTGGGTGATCATGTCGCCGGCCGTATGGCTGTCGCCGATCTGGAGGATGTGGAAGGTCTCCCCCGGGCAGCGCCGCACCAGGGCATCGGGCGCATCGCAAGCGGCGGCGGCCAGGAGGAGCGACAGGGCGATCATCGTGCCTGCCGCGGGGCGCGGCCGCCGCCGCTCCGCGCCCGCGCCTCGGCGATCGAGCGCTCGATGTCGGCGGCGAGGCCGCGGGTCAGCAGCATGTAGCCCGGGATCGTCATGTGCACGCCGTCATTGGCCCGCGCCATGAACCGCCGGCCGGTGCGCGGGTGAGCGAGATAGGGCGCGTAACGGCCGGCGGCGTCGGCGGTCATGCGCGCCGTCTCGACATAGGGCACGCCGAGGCGCGGCATCAGCTCCGCGTAGAAGGCGTCGATCTGCCGGATCTGCGCGTCGAAGGCGGGATCGCGCATCGTCGGCAGGCCGACCCAATAGACGGCGGCGCCGTGCTGCCGGAGCAGCGCCACGACGGCCGTCACCCGGGCCTCGACGATCCGGCGCCAACGCTCGCTCATGAAGGTCGAGCCATGGCCTTCGAAATAGATGCCCTGGATGTCGTTGGCGCCGAACGAGAGCACCGCGATGTCGACCGGCTGCTCCGCGAGGCGGCGGCGGGTGTCGGCGAGCAGGTCGGTGGTGCGGTAGCGGGTGAAGCCGGTCGCCTGGCGGCTCATCTTGTGGACGACGATGCCGCGCGCGCTCGGCAGCTGCTCGTAGAGGCCGGCGTGGACGCCGTCGCCGAAGCTGTCCCCGAACACGCCGATATGGACCGTGCGGCCTTCGGCGGCCGCGCGGGCGAGACGCGGCGTCTGTTGGAGAGCAGGCGCGGCGGTTGCACGCGGAGGCGCGGGAGGCGCGCTGGCCTGGGCTTCGGGCGCGGCGGCGCCGCCGATCAGCGAGGCGCCGACGATGGCGCCGGCGCCGAGGCCGAGGAACAGGACGAAGGTGCGGTCGAGCGCGAGAAGAAATTCGTGCCGGATTTTCATCGCCAGGACCCCCGGATCGGTTCGTCCGGATCCTCTCTCAAAGGGCCTTAAGCGGCAATCCCAGGTGTCTAAGATTCCAGCGTTTTACATCTTTGTGAGCGCCGCGACTCCTTTGTCCGGCGAACGCCTCTTTTGTGCGGGAAAGGACGGCTCAGCCGACGATCTCGTCGGGCGTGAAGAAGAAGTCGATCTCGATCCGCGCATTCTCTTCGCTGTCGGAACCGTGGACGCTGTTCGCCTCGATCGATTCGGCGAGCTCGCGGCGGATCGTGCCTTCGTCCGCTTCCTTGGGATTGGTGGCGCCCATCACCTTGCGGTTGAGCGCGACCGCGCCCTCGGCCTCGAGCACCTGCACGACCACCGGGCCGGAGGTCATGAAGGCGACGAGGTCGTTGAAGAAGGGCCGCTCGCGATGGACCGCGTAGAAGCCTTCGGCCTGCTCGCGGCTCATCCGGATGCGCTTCGAGGCGACGACCCGCAGGCCGGCTTTCTCGAGCATGTTGGTGACCGCGCCGGTGAGGTTGCGGCGGGTGGCGTCGGGCTTGATGATCGAGAAAGTGCGTTCGGTCGCCATGGCCGGTCAAAGCTCCAGTGTCGAAGAGGTGGGATTTGG
>JAXDPC010000280.1:0-16500 GCA_034668525.1 Sphingomonadales bacterium | reverse complement strand
TCGAGCCCGTCGCCCCGGTCGCCGCCGGCGCCCGACCAGAAGCGCTGCAGCCGCGCCTTCTCGGCCTCCACGGTCGCGACGTCGATCCGGCCGGAGGGTGCGAAGGTCGCCATGCGGGTGACGCTCGCCGCGAGGTCGCGGAAGTTTCCGGTCCAGAGCGCATCGGGGGCGGTCGCGAAATCGAGGAAGGCGCGGCGGGCTTCCTTGTTGAAGCTGACCCGCATCCCCTCGCGCTCGGCGAAGCGGTCGAGCTCGTAATCGAGGTTCGGCTCGATGTCCTCCAGCCGGTCGCGAAGCGCGGGCAGCTCGAACGTCCAAAGGTTGAGCCGGGCGAACAGATCGTCGCGGAAGGCGCCGGCGGCGACGGCGGTGCCGAGATCGCAATTGGTCCCGGCGATGAGCTGGAAATCCGACGACGCCTCGCGGTCGGCGCCGACCGGCAGGAACTTCTTCTCCTCGATCGCGCGCAGGATCATCGCCTGCTCGTCGAGGCCGAGCTCGCCGATCTCGTCGAGGAAGAGGACGCCCTTGTCGGCGGCGCGCAGCAGGCCTGGCCGGTCCGCCGCCGCGCCGGTGAAGGCGCCCTTCTTGTGGCCGAACAGGGCCGACATGGCACTGTCGCCCTTGAGGGTCGCGCAATTCACCTCGACGAACGCGCCCGAAACCTGGTGCTTCAGCCGCTTGAGCTCGAAGATCCGGCGGGCGAGCTGGGACTTGCCCGCCCCGGTCGGCCCCATGATCAGGAGCGGGGCCCGGGAGCGGAGGGCGACCTGCTCGATCTCGTCGACCATCCGATTGAAGGCGGCGTTGCGGGTCTCGATGCCCGATTTCAGGAACGAGCTTCCTTCCGCCGCCGCCGCCGCGAAGCGGGTGGCGATGCTGTCGTAGCGCGACAGGTCGAGATCGATCACGCTCCAGGTCCCGGCGCAGCCGGTCACATAGCCGCGCGGGGGGTGGCTCTGAAGCAGGCGGCCGGGGAGGTAGCGCGCCTCGGTCAGGAGGAAGAGGCAGATCTGGGCGACGTGCGTCCCGGTGGTGATGTGGACGAGATAATCCTCGGCCTCGGGATCGAAAGGATAGGCGCGCGCGAAATCGAGCAGCTTGCCGTAGACCTCCTCGAAATCCCAGGGATCGGCGAAGTCCATCGGGCGCGGCACCACCTGTGTTTCGGGCGAGACGCCGGCGATGTCCGCCGCGATGTAGCGTCCCAGGCCCTCGTGCATGGCGCCGTGGATAAGCTCAAGGCGGTCGACCCGCAGATCGTCCTGCATGCACAGGCCGACGGTGGGCCGCCACTTGTTCCAGCGCGAGGGGCCCATCTTGCTCGAATCGAGCGTGGAACCGAGGAATCCGAGCACGACCGTTGGCTTCATTCTTATATGATGATCTAAGTCTGTATTCCTGTCGATAGAAAATTCTTCGGGCGTGTGAGCCACGCTTTATGTTCCTTCGACAGCAGGGTTTGGACTTTTGGTCGTCTTTCCAAATGGTTGCGCTTTGACCCGTCGCGGCGTGCCGGACTTGGCACGGCCTCTGCAATAAATCAGGTGTCGGGCGAACAATCCCCCGGCAAGCGGCAGGGGCGGCCGGAATGGGCCGGCCGCCCCGGAAGCCGGATCAGGGTGTAGCTCAGCGGGTAGAGTACCGGTCTCGGAAGCCGGGGGCCGCTGGTTCAAGTCCAGCCGCCCTGACCAGATCGAAGGAGGAAGATGCCATGGCCAACAAGGGCCTTTTTGCCTCGGCGATCGCGCGGCTCCTGCCGGCGGCGGACGCTTTGAACCGCGAATGGGCGCCGGGTTATGCCTATGGGCCCGAGCACAAGCTCGCCCAGCTCGCCGCGACCGGCACCCTCCAGGACAATTTCTATGCGGGCGCGCAGACGCAGCTCGCCGAAGTGCTGGAGGCCGCGAAGGCGGTCGACCCGCTCTTCGTCGCCAAGGCGGCGGTCTATGCCCGCGCCCGCGGCGCGATGAAGGACATGCCGGCCTTGCTGGCGGCTTACCTGACGGTGGCGGAGCCGGATCTCGCGATCCGGGTCTTCGGCCGGGTGATCGACAACGGCCGGATGCTGCGCAACTTCGTGCAGATCATGCGTTCGGGGGCGGTCGGGCGCAAGTCGCTCGGGACGCGGCCGAAGCGGCTGGTCCAGCTCTGGCTGGAGCGTGCGTCGATGCGTTCGCTGATGCAGGCGGCGACGGGGAACGACCCGTCGCTCGCCGACGTCGTCAGGATGGTCCACCCGAAGCCGCCGGACCAGGCCCGCAAGGCCTTTTACGCCTGGCTGATCGGCAAGCCGTACGATGTCGAGGCGCTGCCGGCGGAGATCGCCGCGTTCGAGGCGTGGAAGCGCGCCCCGGAGGGGCCGTTGCCCGACGTGCCGTTCGAATGGCTGACCGCCTTCGCGCTGTCGGCGGAGCAGTGGGCTGAGCTTGCCTCCCGCATGGGCTGGCAGGCGCTGCGCATGAACCTCAACACGCTGGCGCGGAAGGGCGCCTTCGCGATCGACGGCGTCTCCGACAGGGTGGCCGAAAGGCTGTCCGACGCGGCGGCGCTGTCGAAGGCGCGGGTGCTCCCGTACCAGCTGATGGTCGCGCTCGGATCGGTGTCCGACGCCGTGCCGCTGAAGGTGCAGGCAGCGCTGGAGACGGCGCTCGAGGCTTCGCTCGCGAAGCTGCCGGCGCTCGCCGGCCGCGTCGTGGTGTGCCCGGACGTGTCCGGCTCGATGACGGCGCCGGTGACGGGCTACCGCAAGGGCGCCTCGTCCAAGGTCCGGTGCATCGACGTCGCGGCTCTGGTCGCGGCGGCGGTGCTGCGCCGGAACAAGGGAGCTACTTTGCTGCCGTTCGAGCAGGACGTGGTGCCGCTGACGCTCGATCCGTTCGCGCGGGTCGCGGCCAATGCGGCGGCGCTGGCGTCGGTCGGCGGCGGCGGGACCAACGTGTCGGCGCCGCTCGCTCTGCTCAACCGGCAGCGGGCGGAGGCGGACCTGGTGGTCATCGTCTCGGACAACGAATCGTGGGTCGACGCCACGCGCTACGGCGCGACGGCGACGATGCGCGAATGGAAGGAGCTGAAGAAGAGATGCCCGCGCGCGAAGCTCGTGTGCATCGATCTGCAGCCCTACGGGACGACGCAGGCGAAGAGCCGCGAAGACATTCTCAACGTCGGAGGCTTCTCCGACGCGGTGTTCGAGACGCTCTCCCGGTTCGCCAATGGCGACGGGGAGCGCGACTGGGTCGCCGAAGTGAACGAAACGGAGGTGTGAAGAACAAGGCCGTGGCGAATGCCGGTGGGAGTACATTGCTCCAAGGGGGAAACCCCGCATGTCCAGAGTAGAGCGCCCGGGAATCCGGGAGATGGGGTTCGAGTCCCCCCGTTGCAGCGGTAGCTCAAGGACGCTCTCGCCACCTCTCGTCGCCACGGCCTTGTCCGAAACAGAATATCGCGGCGAATGCCGGAAGGACTACATCGATCGATAATCGCCGGGTCGCGGGTTCGAATCCCGCCGGACCGCAAGGTCCGTAGCTCAGTGGGTAGAGCAGGAACGTCCTTCCAATATCTCGTCGCCGCGAACCGGAACTGCGTTGCCGAAGCAGCGGGAATGCCGGTCGGGACTACATCCTGTAACGATGAAGCCCGTCCCGACCATATCTCGTCCCGCTGCTGGAGCGACAATCGGCGGATGCCGGCTCGGACTACATGGTGAGAGCGCCTGCCTCGCGGCAGGAGGTCGGCGGTTCAAATCCGTCTCCGGGAAACCGGATAGCTCAGCAGGAAGGTCCAGCCGATCCTCGCCGCCGATGCAAGACAGCGGCGCGAATGCCGGCGGGACTACATCGGGAATGGAGGTTCGAATCCTCCCCCGGCTCCGGCCGGGAATGTCCCGCCACCCGCTTGTCGCGCCGCCGACGATGATTAGAGCATGTTTTTGAAGGAGGGCCCGATGGCCGAACAGAGTTTCGAATATCTGCCCGTCGAGGGCGGAGCGCCGGTCAAGATGTGGACGCGCGGGGTTCCGGTCGACGAAAAGGCCAAGGCGCAGCTGTCGCGCGCGGCGAAGATGCCCTTCATCTTCCGCCACGTCGCGGCCATGCCCGATGTCCATGTCGGCATCGGCGCGACCGTCGGATCGGTGATCCCGACCAAGGGCGCGGTGATCCCGGCTGCGGTGGGAGTCGACATCGGCTGCGGCATGATGGCGGCGCGCACTTCGCTGATGGCGCATGACCTGCCGGACAACCTGGAGGGAATCCGCACCGCGATCGAGCGGGCGGTGCCGCACGGACGCGACATGCGCATGGGCAAGCGTGATCCCGGCTCCTGGGGCTCGCCGCCGGCCGAGATCGTCGAGGCCTGGGCGACGCTCGCGGCGCGCTTCAAGCCCATCACCGACAAATATCCGAAGCTCGAGAAGACCAACAACCTCGTCCATCTCGGCACGCTCGGCACCGGCAACCACTTCATCGAGCTCTGCCTCGACGAGGAGGCGCGCGTCTGGGTGATGCTGCATTCGGGCTCGCGGGGGGTGGGGAATGCGATCGGCAGCTTCTTCATCGAGTTGGCGAAACAGGACATGCGCAAGTGGTTCGTCAACCTGCCGGACGAGGACCTCGCTTATTTCCCGGAAGGGACCGAGCATTTCGACGATTATGTCGAAGCGGTCGATTGGGCGCAGGACTTCGCCGCGCTGAACCGGCGGATGATGATGACCAATGTGATCAGGGCGCTGCGCGGCGAGATCGCCAAGCCGTTCGACGCCGAGCTGGAGGCGGTGAACTGCCATCACAATTATGTGCGGCGCGAGCATCATTTCGGCGAGAACGTGCTCGTCACCCGCAAGGGCGCGGTGCGCGCGGCGAAAGGCGTGATGGGGATCATCCCGGGCTCGATGGGCGCGAAGTCGTTCATCGTCCGCGGCCTCGGCAATGCCGAAAGCTTCGACAGCTGCAGCCACGGCGCCGGTCGCATCATGTCGCGCAACGAGGCCAAAAGGCAGGTCTCGCTCGCCGAGCATATCGCGGATACGGAGGGGGTCGAATGCCGCAAGGACGCGGGCGTCATCGACGAAACCCCCAAGGCCTACAAGCCGATCGAGGCGGTGATGGCGGCGCAGGCCGACCTCGTCGAGATCGTCCACACGCTGAAACAGGTGGTGTGCGTGAAAGGGTGATTCCCTTCGCGCGCAACGGGGAAATCCGATGATCGTCATCGACGGGTCCGAAGGCGAAGGCGGCGGCCAGGTGCTGCGCACGGCGCTCGCGCTGGCGCTGGTGACCGGCCAGGCTTTCCGGATCGAGAACATCCGCGCCAACCGGCCGCGGACCGGCGTCCTGCGGCAGCATGTGACGGCCGTCGAGGCGGCCTGCGCGGTCGGCGGCGCCGAGTGCGAGGAGCTTGCCTTGGGCGCCTCCGCCCTCAGCTTCGTGCCGCGCAAGGTGGTGCCGGGCGAGCATCGCTTCGCCGTCGGCACCGCGGGGAGCGCGAGCCTGGTCCTGCAGACTGTGCTGCCGCCGCTGATGCTGGCGGATGCGCCGTCGCGGCTCGTGATCGAGGGCGGCACCCACAATATCTACGCGCCGCCGTTCGAGTTCATCGAGCGGGTGTTCCTGCCGATCGTCAACAGGATGGGTCCGAACGTCTCCGCCCGGCTGCTGCGCCACGGTTTCTATCCGGCGGGAGGCGGCCGCATCGAAGTGGATATCGAGCCTGCGCGCTCGCTCGCGCGCCTCGACCTCCTGGAGCGGGGCGCCTTGCGCCGGGTGGAGGCGGCGGCGGTCGTCGCGGCCCTGCCGGGCGAGATCGCCGTCCGCGAGCTCGCCGCCGTCGAGAGGATCCTGGGCTGGCCCGAGGAGTCGCGCCGCATCGTGCAGCTTCCCGAGCGCAGCGGGCCGGGCAACATTGTCATGCTCGAGGCGGAGTTCGAAAATCTCACCGAGATCACGAGCGGCTTCGGCAAGCTCGGCGTCTCGGCCGAGACGGTCGGCGAGCATGCCGCGAAGAGGATGGCCGGCTATCTCGCCTCGCCGGCGGCGGCCGGGCCCTATCTCGCCGACCAGCTCCTGCTGCCGATGGCGCTTGCCGGCGGCGGCAGCTTCACCACCGTCAAGCCGTCGCAGCACAGCCGGACCGCGGCCGCGGTGATCGCGCGCTTCCTCGACATGCGCATCGGCTTCGACGAGACCGAGGCCGGATGCTGGCTGGTCACCATCTCCGGCGCGACCTGAACGGGTTTCTGGGGAGCAGCCTTGCCAGAAGTCCTATTACAGCGGACCATTTGCTCGGGTCGAGCAGAAGCCTCGGGCCGTGCCGGCGCAGGATCTGCAACGCTTCGCCACGGCCTCCCGCAGTTTGCGATAGCAGGGTCGCCACGGCAAGTGCGCTGACCGCCTTGCGCCGGCGCGCGATCCGGCGGGTTGCAGCACTAGGCGCGTGCCGCGAATATTTGTCGAACAGCTCTACCCAGCTCCGGTGCACGCCGAGCCGGTCGCTGCTGTAATTGTCCCGGTGGACGCGAACTTCCGCGAGCGCGCTCTCCAGCACGACGACATCGCTCCGCATCGCAGCGCGGATCCAAAGATCGTAATCCTCGCAATATCTGAGGGTCGCATCGAATCCACCCAGCAGTTCAGCCAGCTCCCGCCGCATCATCACGCTCGGCATCGCCACCAGCGCATCGATCCGCAACAAGCGGTGAACCATCTCCCGGTCGTGAGGAACGTATTTCTGGATGCCGTCATCGCCGAGGAGAGATCCGTCTTCGTCAACGCGGCGAATGGGGCCGTAACTCCAGCCGCACTCCGGCCGCGCCCGCATGGCGTCGACCTGGCGCGCAAGCTTATCGCCCAGCCAGCGATCGTCCGAGTCGAGAAAGGCGACATATTCTGCGCGCGCCTCGCTGAGCCCCGCGTTGCGGACGACGGCGGGCAAGCCGACATGCGCCAGTCGCAGCACGCGAATGCGCTCGTCCGTCTGTTCACTCAGGATGGCCAAGGTAGCAGCGTCGTCGGAGCCGTCGTCGACGATCAACAGCTCCCATGCAGTGAAGGATTGGCGGCGCACCGAGTCGATTGCGGCGCGCAAATAAGCCGGCCGGTTGTAGACCGGAAGGATGACGGACACCGCGGGCACCATCACCCGCCCATAATGCAATGGGGCGGGAGAATCAGCCGCTCCGGCGCGCCGCGCGCGCAGCCGGGCAAACAGGATTCCGCTGGCGGCGCGCATCGCGAAAAGATAGCAACGGGCAGACATGAGCAGATGCTTGCCGCCGCCTGATTTCGCTATCGTCGGCGCGCCGAAATGCGGAACGACCGCCCTCTACACCTACCTCTCCGCGCACCCCGCGATCGCCATGTCCACCGGCAAGGAGCCCTGTTACTGGAGTACGGACGTTCCACGATCGTGGCGATTCACCGATCGGGCGAAGTACGACGCCTTATGGGCAGGCGCGGCTCCGGACGCGCTGCGCGGAGAAGCCTCGACCACCTATTTCGAGTCCCTCGTGGCAATTCCCCGTTTACTCGACGCTCGGCCCGATGCGCGCCTGATCGCGATGATCCGGAATCCTCTCGAAATGGCCGTATCCCGCCATGCCGATTTGGTCTTCGTGGCCCAGGAGGAGGTCACCGACCTGGAGGCGGCGTGGCGGCTGCAGGAGGTACGACGCCGAGGGCACAGGGTGCCGGCCGGATGCACCGACCCCGACGTGCTCCAGTATCGGCAGATTCTCATGATCGGCGATCAGCTCGAGCGATTCGTGCGCGTCGTGCCGCCCGCGCAGCGCCTGGTCATCGTCCACGATGACTTCCGCCGCGATACGCGAGCGCAGTATCTGCGTACGCTGCAGTTTCTGGGGGTCGAGGACGATGGGCGAACCGACTTCACACCGGTGCACACCCGGCGCGACATCTCGAGCCTGGGCGCTTTTCGGAATGGGCTGAAGAGGCAACTCGGTCCATTCTATGCTCCGTTACGCAGAGCTGCTCGAGCGGTTGGCGCCAATCGATGGCGCTCGGTCCGCCGCTACGCGGAGCGACCGGCCCAGCGCAAGCGGATCCGCCCGGCGTTCGAGGAAGAGCTCATTGCCGAGTTCCTGCCGCAGATCGAGAAGGTCGAGAGACTGCTCCAGCGCGACCTGCCGTCCTGGAAGCGGCCGCGATCGGACGTCGCTTGAGCCGGGGCGGCCCACAATGCGCCCGGGGATGAAGCTTCCTTCGGACGCGTACGATCTCCCCGCCGCAGAGGTGAGCCGACGCCTGCGGGCGGCCCATCTGGGGCGCGGGTCCGAGTGGCTGTGGCCGCAGGTCGAGCAGGCGGACTGGCAAGAGGCGCTTCGCGCGCTCGCGGCAGCGGCCGGGGCGCTGCTCTCCGAGAAGCCGGCGCCCGATCTGCGCGGACATCCGGACGCCTTCGCGGTCGCCGGCTACACGTCCGGACTCGGTCCGCTGATCGGTTACTGGATGGGGCAGGGGCTGGTGTCGTCCGGGCCGCGGGAGGCGGCGGTGTTCGAGCTCCAGCTCAGGCACAACCGCCTGCGCGTTCAAAGGCTCAGGAACGCCGCGCTCGACGCCGTGCACCTGCTTCGCGACGCGGGCATCGAGACGACCGTGCTCAAGGGGATGCACACCGCTTTCGATCATTTCCCCGAGCCGGGGACGCGCCCATGCTCCGATATCGACCTGCTCGTTCCAGGCGATCGCTTCGGCGCCGCCGGCGAGGCGATGCAGCGGAACGGCTATGTTCCCGGCCGGACCGGGCAGACGCCGATCCAGCGCGAGTGGCGTCGCCCCGACGCGCCTGGGCAGGTGCGTTCGCTGAGCCTGGTTCATGCCGAGGATCCGTGGGCGATCGACCTGCAGGGTTCGCTCGACCGCTCCTTCGCACCGGGCAATCTCGCGCGGCTCCAGGCGTTGGCCGATCGGAGCCCGCGCGGGCCCTGGTCGCAGGATTCCGCCGCCGCCGTGCTGACGCAGCCGCTCCTCATCATCCATCTCGCCTGCCATGCGTCGAACGGGCTCCAGAGCCTCAATCTGCTGCGGCTCGTCGAGATCGTCCTGGTGCTGCGGCGCGAGCCGCCCGACTGGCGCGCGCTGGTCGAGGCTGCGGCGAGCGTCGGCGCATTGGGTTTCCTCTACCCGGCCTTCCGTCTCGCCGAGGATCTCGTGCCCGGCACCATCGACGACAGGGTCCTGGCGGCCTGCGCGGCCGACGCCCCTGCCAGGGTCCGCGCCGTGATCGCCGATCACGATCTGGCCTCCATCCACCGCATCGCGCGCCGTTCGTGGCGCGAAAGCCTGATGTGGTGCCCGACGCGGCGGAGCCGGCTCGCGGCGCTGCTGCTGCCGGGCGGGGCGCGGACCGCGGCCGCCTTCTACCGCAGGCGGCTTTGGATCGCCCTGACCGCGCTGGGCGGGCGCTGAGCGCTCACACTGTCGTCCAACGCTCGACGCCGCCGACCGTGCGGAGCCGGCCGTGCCGCGCGAACGGCCCGAGCGACGGCACCAGCGCCGGCTCCGCCACCCGCACGGTGCCGCCGACGACCACCAGCGCGACGTCGGCGGCGGAGGCTTCAAGCAGGGGCTTGCGCAGGAGAAGGATGTCGGCCGGTGCGCCCACTTCGCGCGTCGGCGGAGCGAGGCCGAGGCGGCGCGCGGCGACCGTGCCGACGGCGCCCTCCAGCCGCGCGTCGTCGATCAGGCCGAGGCTGCGTGCGCAGCGAAGCTCGTCGAGCAGGTCGCCGGCGCCGCTCAGCAGCGAATCGCTGCCGAGCAGCACGTCGATTCCTTCTTCCAGAAGGGCGGCGGGCGCAGTCCGGCCCAGCAGAAACAGGTTCGAGCTCGGGCACCAGGCGACGGCAGCCCCCGACCCGCGGAACATGGTCACGGAGGCATCCGGCACGCCGACGCAATGGACGGCGATCAGGTCGGGGCCCAGCAAGCCCCGTTCGGCAAGCAGATCGATTTCGCCGGCGGCAACCGCGTCCGTTCCCTCGGCGACGTGGAGGCAGAAAGGGCCGTCGCCAGCCGGCTCCAGAGACGGCGACAGGCCCAGCGAGTCCGCCGCGCGCACCCGCGCCACGCGGAGCGGGAAATCGTCCTCGAAATCCGGCTCCCACCGATCGTGATGGACGACGCAGGTGACGCCCGCGAACAGGTTCTTCCATGCGCCGGCGAGCAGCGCCTCGCGCCGCGGCACCCGCTGCCGCTCGGCGATATGATCCCGGTAGCGCTGCTGGACGTCCGCCGCCCACTGATAGGCGTTGGCGTAAGGCGGCGCGCCGAGGCGGCCGTAATGGTTGCGGTGAAGGTGGTCGTGGGCGTTGATCAGCCCGGGCCGCACCTCCGCGTCCGGAAGGGCGACCACGGCGTCGAAAGCGCCGTCGGAGGCGACGATCCTGCCGCCCTCCACCCCGACCGACTGGTTGGAAGCGACGATGAGCAGGCGCATGTCAGAGGTCGCGTTTGAAGGACATCGCCAGGACGACGGCGAACCCGACATGGTCCTCGTACAGCGACCCGCGTCCCGCCTCTTCATAGAGGGGACGGACTTCGGGACCGACCTTGCCCTGCCGTGCTTCGAGAAGGGTCAGGCCGGCGGCCGCGGCCGCCGCAGCCTGGGCGGGAGCGGCGTGGACGTGGTGCTCGACCTCGCGGAGCACTCCCGCCGAGTCACGGAAGGTGCGGCGCTGTCCCGCTTCATAGGCCTCGGGGTGGAAATCCGTGACGATGACCCGCGCGCCCGCATCTGCGACGCGGCCGAGCTCGGCATAGACCGGGCGGCAGTCCGGGACATGGCCGATGGCGAGGCGGCACCAGACGACGTCGAACGAACGATCGGCGAGAGGCAAGGCCCGGATATCGCCGAGCAGCAGCTCGGCGGAGCCGTCGCCGTCGCCGACCGCCAGCATCTCGGGGCTGAGATCGATCCCGACCGCGCGGGACGCCGCGGTGCCGCGCAGCCGCCGGCCGGTGCCGCAACCGGCATCGAGCAGCCGCAGGCCCGCCAGCGGCGGCGTCATTGCCGCGGCGAGCCGGTTCTCGATCCAGCTGAAGACATTCTCGTCGCCATAGGTCTGCGCCCACAGCCGGTAGGCGTCGCGCGCCGCGAGCGCGCTCACGCGGACCCGGGAGGCCGGAGGTGGCCGTAGGCCTGGCTGTCGTCGGGCGCGCGCTGCGCCAGTCGCCGCACCTTGCGGAGCAGGCTCGGGTCGCCATAATCGCCGCGTTCCCAGCGGCCCCTCGCCAGGATCCGGCCGACGGTCTTGCCCCAGGCGCGGGTGCGGCGATCGTGCACCGAGGGGAAGCGACTCCGGAACACCGTCTCGAAATCGTCGACGCGCGCCTTGAGCCGGCGGTCCATCCAGGGCGTATGCGGATCCTCGTGGGTCATCCACGTGACCCATTCGGGCTCGGTCCAGGTCTCGAGCTCGGTCGGCGTCCCGGTCAGCGGATCGACGTCGCCATAGGTCCCGGCGCGCTGCGGCGTCGGCGTGTAGAAATAGCTGATCAGCTCCATCTCGGGATTGATCCCCTTGAGCCGCCGGATGAACCCCAAAGTGTTGTCGATCTCCCGCTCGGGCTCGTCCGGATCGCCGAAGACGAACGAGAATTCGGGGATGATGCGGTGCTCGCGGGTCCGCGCCGCCACCTCGGCGATCTGGGCGGTGGTGATCCCCTTGCTCATCTTCCTGAGCACGTCGTCCGAGCCCGATTCGGCGCCGCAGAAGACCATCTTCAGCCCCGCCGCCTTCAGCCTCCGCCAGGTGTCGTCGGAGAAGCGGGCGAGCGCGTCGACCCGCGCTTCGCACCACCAGCTGAGGCCGAGCGGAAGGAAGGCCTGCGCCACCTCGCGGGCATGAGCCTCGTTGAGGAAGAAATTGTTGTCGTAGAAGTGGACCGAATCCATCCCGTGCTCACGGGCGAGGAAGCGCAGATGCGAGGCCGTCCGCTCCGGCGCCTGAACCTTCTCGCGGCGCCCGAACATCGAGATCACGCCGCAGAAGCTGCAGGCATAGGGGCAGCCGATCGAGGCCTGATAGACGCCCGAGCGAAGTCCGAGGAAGGTGGGGTGGAGATAATCGCCGACGTCGATCTTGTGATAGGGCGGGTCGGGCAGCTCGTCGGGCCCCAGCCAGGTCCGTTCGGGCCCGATCCAGTGCGAGCCGTCGGCCTGCCTGAAGGCGAGACCGGCCACCGCCGTCGGGTCGCGCTCGCCGCGCAGCACCGACAGCAGGTCCACGAAGGTCTGCTCGCCCTGGCCGCGGACCAGCCAGTCGACATCGGGCGAATTGAGCACAGGCGCCGGATAGAGGCTCCCGAAATTGCCGCCCCAAACGATCGGCAGCCGCGGGTACAGCCGCTTCAGCGCCTGCGAGAGCGGCACCGCGCTCACCACCTGCGGCCCCGGCATGACCGTCACCGCGACGGCCTCGACCGGGTCGGCGGTGCGCGCGCGATCCTCGACGATCGCGCTGACGCTCGCGAGGAGGTCGATGCCCGGACGGTTGCCGTCCACGATTTCCCAGGCCAGGTCCTGCGGAAGCGCAGCGCCCAGGGCCATCAGGCTCAAGGGGAAGCGACGGTTCTCCGGCCTCGTCGCGCGGGGGTTGACGAACAGGATCACCGCAGACCCGCGGCCCGGAGTCCGGCGCGCGGTTGCGGCTGGGACATGGCGAACCGGCGGCCCGGCAGGTTCGCGGGAATCGTCAGGCGCTCGAACTCGATCAGATAGTGGTCCGCCAGCCATGGCAGCGGCGGGAGCGTCTCGGCGCGCCGCTCCCAGCGGTCGAGCGCGGCGAGCAGCCCCGGGTAGCGGTCGGCCCAGCTTTGCGCATAGGAGGGCGGAACGAGCGCGCCGATGGCAGCGACGCGCCGCTGCGCGAAGTGCGGCGCGAAGGTCCGCCGAACCGCGGAAATCGCGGGGTAGCGGATCGTCAGGCCGCGCCATTGCGCGCCGCCCCGCCGCAGCCGCCGCAGCGCCTTGCCCGGCTGCCCGTGGGCCAGATGCCAGGCCCACTCCCAGGGCACCGCCCGGCCCATCAGGCACAGCAGTGCCCGTCCGCCGGGGCGCACCAGCGCCGCCAGGGCGCGCGCCACGCCGGCCAGATCGGCGACGCAGTTCAAGCCGCCGAAGTTCGAGACGACGCCGTCGAAAGCGCCGTCGCCCGGCGGGTGCCGCGCCAGATCCTCGATCGCGATCTCCGCGACGTCGACCAGTCCCGCCAACCCGGCGCGCTCGACCTTCGCGCGGGCGACGGCGACCATGTTCGGCGAGACGTCGGTGGCGAGCACGCGCACGCCGCGGCTCCCCAGATGCACCGCGTCCTCGCCGGTGCCGCAGTTCAGCTCGAGCACATGCTCGCCCGGCTGGAACGCCGCATCGAGCCGGCGCCAGGTCGCCGCGCGCATGCGCCGGCCGATCGCGCTCGCGGTGAACGAAGCGTCATAGTCCGCGGCCATGCCGTCGAAGGGGGTCGCCCGGTTCATGCTTCGACCTGATGCGCCGCGGCGAGCAGGGACTCGCGCGCCTGCAGCGCTTCGGCCCGGCGCAAGGCCGCCTCGCCGGGATTCTCCTGCTCGAGCCGGAAGGCCGCGACTTCGCTGCGAAGCCAGTTGTCCGCGTGCTTGTAGTAGGTGCGCGAATGCCGGCCCCTGATCGCCAGGTCGCGATCGGTAGCGTCG
Organism: Sphingomonadales bacterium; assembly: GCA_034668525.1. Lineage (GTDB taxonomy): Bacteria > Pseudomonadota > Alphaproteobacteria > Sphingomonadales > Sphingomonadaceae > Allosphingosinicella. Next base: position 2,821 of record JAXDPC010000280.1, on the reverse strand, counting down.
CTCCACTCCTTGCTCAGGACCGCCCGATCGGCGACCGCGTCGTAATAGGGCGTGTTCTTGATCGGGTAGGCCACGGTCGTCAGGAAGACGTTCGGATTCCATTTCTTGACCTGCTCGACCGTGGCCTCGATGTCTTCGATCGCCTCGCCGTCATAGCCCCACATCAGGAACATGCCGACCTGGATGCCGTGGCGCTGGGCTGCCTTCGTCGCCCATTCGACCTGCTCGACCGTCACGCCGCGCTGCATGGCGTCGAGGATCCGCTGGCTGCCGCTCTCGGCGCCGATCCAGATGCGGTAGCAGCCCATCCCGGCGAGCGTCTCCAGCACCTCCTCCTTCATCATCCGGTCCGCGCGCGAGATCGTCTCGAACGGCAGCTTGAGGTCGCGGCGCTTCAGCTCGGCCGCGTAGCCGTAGAGCCAGCGGTGATTGATCGTGAAGACGTCGTCGGAATACCAAAGCTGGTCCGGCCGGTAAGCGTCCTTGATATGCTGCACCTCGTCGGCGCAGTCGACGAAGCTGCGGCGGCGGTAGCTGTAGCCGAACACCGCGTGCGAGCACCATCTGCACCGGTAGGGGCAGCCGCGGGCGGTGATGAGGTTGACGCTGCCCATTCCGTGATGAGTCCGCCAGACGTCGACATATCTGGCGAGATCGATCCGTTCCCGGTCCGGCCAGGGCAGGGTGTCGATATCGGGGATATGCGGCCGCGGCGCGTTGGCGATCAGCTGCCCGCCTTCGTCCCGGAAGGTCGTCCCGGCGATCCCGTGCAGCCGGTGCGGCCCCCTCGCCGCGAGCGCGGGCAGCAGCTCGGCCAGAGTCTCCTCGCCCTCGCCGACGATCACGACGTCGGCGCCGTGCGCGATATATTGCTCGGTATAATTGGCGCTCTCCGGTCCGCCGAGCACCACCGTCCAGCCGTGGCGCTTGGCTTCGGCGATGATGCCGACGACGCTGCTGCGCGTGATCAGGTTGGTATAGATTCCGAGGACCCCGCCGGGCTCGCGCGCCAGGCGCCGGTACAGCTCGGGCTTGCTGCCCCAGGTGCTGTCGTAGATCTCCACGTCGCAGCCACCGCGCCGCAGATAGGCGGAGAGATAGAGAAGCCCGAGCGTCGGATAGGGCTTCATGACCTGCTGCTCATGCTCGTCTTCCCACAGGAAATAGCCATGGGTCAGCAGGATATCCGGCACGTCAGTTCCCGCCCGGCGCTGCTGGCGACGCCGTCACGCCGACAGCTCCAGCCGCGGTGTAGCGCGGTGCGCGGCCTGACGGGCGGCGAGCGTGCGCCAGCGCTCGTCGCTGCACGGCCGGTCCTCGACTTCGGCGTGCAGCGCGTCGCGGACCATGCGGTAGAATTCGGTGTCGAACGTGCCCTGGAAGAGCATCGCCAGCTCGTCCGTGTCGCGCCAGTTGCGGCGCGCGCCGAGCTGCGCCGCCACCCGTTCGTGGAAGACGGTGCCCGGAAGCGGATAGGAGACCGAGACGCCGATGTCGTCGGGCCGCTCTTCGCGCACCAGGTCGCGGGTCAGCAGGATGTCGTCCCAATCCTCGGGCGGATAGCCGAGCTGGAGGAACCAGCCGACGCGGATGCCCTCGGCCTTGAGCGCCAGCGTGGCGGTCCGGACGGCCGCGACGACGCTGCCCTTGTCCATCGCGTCGAGAATGCGCTGCGAGCCCGATTCCACCCCGAGCCAGACTTCGGCCGCGCCGGCGGCCTTGAGGGCGTGGGCGACCGCGGGGTCGATGAGGTTCACGCGCGATTGCATCATGAAGGGGATCAGCGCGCCGCGGCGATCGATCTCCTCGGCGAACTGCGCGATCCAGCGCGCGGTCATCCCGAAAATGTCGTCGGCGAACCAGACGTGGTCGGGCGCGACGTCCTGCTTGAGGCGGCGCATCTCCTCGGCGACCGACGCGGGAGACCGCTGGGCATAGCCGCGGCCGAAGGTCGGCTTGGCGCACCAGTTGCAGCTGTAGGGACAGCCGCGCGAGGTCGCGAGGTTCCAGGAGAAGAAACCGTGCGCATCGGTCCAGGCCCGGCGGTAGGCTTGCGCGTCGACCAAGTCCCAGGCGGGGAAGGGCAGCGAATCGAGGTCGCGGACGTGCGGCCGCGGCCGCGTCCGGCGCAGGTCGCTGCCGCCATCCGGCAGGATCAGGCCCGGGGTTTCGGCCAGCACCTCCTCGCCCGCGATGAATGCCGCGACCAGATCCCCGACCGCGATCTCGCCCTCGCCGGCGATGACGGCGTCCGCGCCCGCCTGAAGGTAGAGGCGCGGATGGTCCGAAGCGTCGGGGCCGTTGATCGCGACGCGGCACCCGCGCCGGGCCGCCGCCCGGACCATCGCCAGCGCGTCCTCGCGGCGGTTCACGGTGCACATCTTGGTGATGAAGTTGAAATTGTCCTCGATGAGGAACACGATCGACGGGTGGAGGCGGTCGAGCATGGCCGCGAACGCTTCGGCCGAAGGTTCGAAGGTCGCATCGAACAGGGCCACCTCATGCCCCTGCTCGCGAAGGATGGCGGCGGCGAGGAGCGTCGCCAGCGGCGGATATGGCTTCAGGCGCGCGAACTGCTTAGCGTCTCGCTTGAGAAAGAATGAGTGAGCAATGACGATCACCAAGCCGCCTCCCACGCCCCGCACGCAGAATCAAACCGTGAAGCGGGGCGACTGTCGCACCTCCCGAGACTTTTCGCCACTCGGAATTCGCCTTGCAGTCGAAGCAGATAGGCAGGAGCTGCTCGACCTTGTGGCGGAGACGTGCCGCGGCTGGGAGGACGAGCCCGGCAGCGAGGTCATTCTTCGGCTCGGCCTGACCC
>JAXDPC010000279.1:0-6907 GCA_034668525.1 Sphingomonadales bacterium | reverse complement strand
GTGCGCCGCTACCGGATCGACTATGTGCTGATCTGCCCCAACCTCTCGGAATCGACCGTCTACGCCGTCGAGGCGCCGAACGGCTTCTACCGCCAGCTGACCCGCGGGACGGTCCCGGACTGGCTCGCGCGCGTGCCCCTGCCGGCGGACTCGCCCTACATGATGTGGCGCGTGGTCAGACGCTGATCGCGCGGTTGATCCCGTCGATCACGAACTGGGCGGCGAGCGCGGCGAGGATGACGCCGAGCAGGCGGGTCAGCATCGCCTCCATCTTGTGGCCGAGCAGGCGCATCAGCGGACCCGCGGCGAGCAGAGCGAGCAGGGTCAGGACGAGGACCGCGGCCAGCGCCGCGAACACCACCAGGGTCTGGTCGAGGCCGTCGCTGCGGCCGACGAGCAGCATGATCGAGGCGATCGAGCCGGGGCCGGCGATCATCGGTATCCCCATCGGGAAGACCGCCACGTCCTCGATCTCGGGGGTGGCGCTGACTTCCAGAGCGCGGTGCTCCCGCCGTGCGGTGCGGCGCTCGAACACCATGTCGAGCGCGATCATGAACAGCATGATGCCGCCGGCGATCCGGAAGGCGGGAAGGCCGATGCCGAGCACTTCGAGCAGATCCTCGCCGAGCAAGGCGAAGAAGACGAGGATGCCGCCCGCGATCAGCACCGAGCGCAGCGCCATGCCGCGGCGCTGCGCGGCCGGCGCGTCGCGGGTGAGGCCGGCATAGATGGGCGCGCAGCCCGGCGGATCGATGATCACGAACAGGGTCACGAAAGCCGAGACGAAGAGGTGCCCGAGCTCGTTCATGGAAGTTCCTCCCCGTGCGAATGCATGGGGTGGAACTCCAGTGCCGCGGACCCCGTCACAACCCCTCCGGCAGCGGCAGGCCGGCGCGGGCATGCGCGGCAACCAGCGTGTTTCGCAGCAGAACGGCGATGGTCATCGGACCGACTCCGCCCGGGACGGGCGTGATCGCCCCCGCGACCTTTGACGCCGCGGCGAAATCGACGTCGCCCACGAGCCTGCCCTCGACCCGGCTGATGCCGACGTCGATCACCGTCGCGCCGGGCTTCAGCCAGTCGCCCTTCACCATCTCCGGCCGGCCGACGGCCGCGACGACGATGTCGGCGCGGCGGACGGCCGCCGGGAGATCGCGGGTGCGGCTGTGGGCGATGGTGACGGTGCAGCTCTCGCGGAGGAGCAATTGCGCCATCGGCTTGCCGACGATGTTCGAGCGGCCGATCACGATCGCGTCGAGGCCGGCGAGGTCTCCGAGCTGGTCCTTGAGCAGCATCAGGCAACCGAGCGGGGTGCAGGGCGCCAGAGCAGGGCCCCCGGCCGCGAGCCGGCCGGCGTTGACCGGGTGGAAGCCGTCGACGTCCTTGGCCGGATCGACCGCCTCGACCACAGCTGTCTCGTCGACATGCGCGGGGAGCGGGAGCTGGACGAGGATGCCGTCGACCGCCTCGTCCCCGTTCAGCCGCTCGATCAGATCGAGCAGCTCGGCCTGCGATGCGTCGGCCGGCAGCCGATGCTCGAAGCTCTCCATCCCCGCCTCGAGGGTCGCCTTGCCCTTGGAGCGGACGTAGATCCGGCTCGCCGGATCCTCGCCGACGAGCACCACCGCGAGGCCGGGCTTGCGGCCGGCATGATCGACGAAGGCGGGAATTGCGGCGGCGACCTTCGCCCGCAGGCCGGCGGCGAAGGCTTTGCCGTCGATCGTCTCGGCAGCCATCAATAGCCGGCGAGGAGCAGGTCGGTCGCCGCGCCGGCGAGCAGGGTCCTCAGCGCGAAGATGATCAGCAGCACGACCAGAGGCGAGAAGTCGATCCCGCCGAAATCGGGGAGGATGCGGCGGATCGGCCGGTACAGCGGCTCGGTCAGCCGGCCCAGCGCATAGAGCAGGTTGCGCATGAAATCGCTGTGGGTGTTGACCACGTTGAACACCACCAGCCAGCTCAGGATCGCCTGGATGATGATGATCCAGGTGAGCACCCTCAGCAGCATGTCGACGACTTGGAAAAGCGCAATCAGCATAAGGGCTCCCGAAGCTCGTCCCGCCATGTAGACGCGGGGTCTGCGCCGGGCAATGGGAGCGGCGGGTGGCGAAAGACCGTTCGGTCCGAGGGAAGTCGAGGACCGAACGGGTCCGTGTCCTTCATGCTCAGGGCGCGAAGCGGGGGGCTTCGGCTTCCGCGAGGATCAGGGCGAATTGCTCGGCTTCGTCGGTCCATTCCGCGACCGGGCTCCAGCCCGCCGCGCGGAGCAGCAGCCGGCCGTCGCGGGCGCCGTATTTGTGGCTGTTCTCGGTGTGGACGGTCTCCCCCGCCCGCATCGAGAAGGCGCGGCCGGCGACGGTGAACGAGACCTGGCGCACCGCCTCCAGGTGCATCTCGATGCGGCTCATCGGCTCGTTCCAGACGGCGCGATGGCGGAAGGCGTCGAGCGGGACGGTGCCGTCGAGCTCGGCGTTGATCCGGGCGAGCAGGTTGAGGTTGAACGCCGCCGTGACGCCGGCGGCATCGTCATAGGCGGTGAGCAGCGTCTCGACCTCCTTCGCCCGGTCGATGCCGATCAGCAGGTAGGAGCCGATGCCGAGCGCCTCCTTCATCGCGCGGAGCAGGTCCACCGCGGTCTTCGGAATCATGTTGCCGATGGTCGAGCCGGGGAAGAAGCCGAGCTTGGGCTCGCCCGCCACCGCCGCCGGCAGGGGGATTCGGGCCGTGAAGTCGACCGCGACCGGGTGGACCGGCAAATCGGGGAACTCCGCGGCCAGCGCATCCGCGGAGTCGCGCAGGAAATCGGCGCTGATGTCGATCGGGACATAGGCCGAGGGGCGGACGCGGCGCAGCAGGATCGGCGTCTTCATCGCCGAGCCGGCGCCGAACTCGACCACCGCGCTGCCGGCGCCGACGATCTCGGCGACCTCGCCGCAATGCGCCTCGAGCAAAGCCGTATCGACGCGGGTCAGGTAATATTCGGGAAGCCGGGTGATCTCCTCGAACAGCTCCGAGCCGCGACGGTCGTACAGCCAGCGCGCCGGGATCGCCCGGTTGGGCTGGGCGAGGCCCGCGAGCACGTCCTCGCGAAAGGCCGGGTCGGCGAGCGCGGCGCGGGCCATCAGTCGCTCCGCGCCAGCCTGAGGCCGGAGAACATCCAGCGCTGCTGCGGAAAGAAGAAGTTCCTGTAGCTTGTCCGCACATGCCCCCGCGGCGTCGCGCAGCTGCCGCCGCGCAGCACCGTCTGCGAGCACATGAACTTGCCGTTATATTCGCCGACCGCGCCCTCGGGCGGCGCGAAGCCGGGATAAGGGAGATAGGCGCTGCCGGTCCACTCCCAGACGTCGCCGAAATATTGGGTGCTGCCTGAAGCGGCCCGGGGCCGGACCGGCCCGGCGAAATCGAGCTGATTCCCCTGGCATGGGTCGTGTGCGCCCGCCGCCGCTTCCCACTCCGCCTCGGTCGGGAGGCGCGCGCCGGCCCAGCGGGCAAAAGCGTCGGCCTCGTAAAAGCTGATATGGCAGACCGGCTCGGCAGGAGCGATGTCGCGGACACCGTCGAGGCCGAAGCGGCGCCAGCCGCCCTCGCCGCGCAGCCAGTAAAGCGGGGCCTCGATCCCCTCCCGGCGCACCCAGTCCCAGCCGTCGGCGAGCCACAGGCGCGGCTCCGCATAGCCGCCGTCGGCGATGAAGGCGAGCCACTCGGCATTGGTGACGAGGCGGTCGGCGAGGCGGTGCCGCTGCAGGAAGACGCGGTGGCGCGGCCCCTCGCAATCGAAGGCGAATCCGTTCCCTTCGTGGCCGATGGCGACGATCCCCTCCCGTCCATCGAGCCAGCCGAGCGGCTGCGGTCCGTCCGGCGAGACGCTTCCCTCTGCCTCCCAGGCAGCCGGGAGCAGCGGATTCTCGAACAAGGCGGCGAGCATGTCCATCAGCATCAGCTCCTGATGCTGCTGCTCGTGGGCGAGGCCGAGCGCGACCAGCTCCAGCGCCCGCGGCGGCAGGCCCGGGAGCGCGCGATCCACGGCCTCTTCGACATGTCCTCGATACGCCAGCACTTCATCCAGGCTGGGCCGGCTCAGCATCCCCCGCCGCGGACGCGGGTGCCGCTCGCCCTCGCCCTCGTAATAGGAGTTGAAGAGATAGGCCCAGCGCTCGTCGAACGCGCGGTAGCCCGGCACATGGTCGCGCAGCACGAAGGCCTCGAAGAACCAGCTCGTGTGGGCGAGGTGCCATTTGGCCGGCGACGCGTCCGGCATCGGCTGGATCGTCGCGTCGGCGTCCGACAGCGGGGCGGCGATCGAACGGCTGAGGGCCCGCACCGCCCGAAAGGAGGAAGCGGGATCCTGCGCGTCTCCGGTGCGGATGTTCGTCGCCATTGGCACCCCGGAACGATTCACGCCGGTTAATGGTCCCGAGTGGCCCCCGGCGTCCAGAGGATATCGCCGCCCTCCGCCGCCGCGGCCGCCCGCGCCAGCACGAAGACATGGTCCGAAAGCCGGTTGAGATAGATGAGGGCGAGCGGGTTCAGCGGAACCTCGCGTGCGGCGGCGACGGCGGAGCGCTAGGCGCGGCGGACGACGTTGCGGGCGAGGTGGAGATGAGCGGCGCCCGCGCCGCCGCCGGGCAGGATGAAGCTGCGGAGCGGCTCCAGCCCCTCGTTCATCGCGTCGATCTCGCGCTCCAGGCGGTCGATCTGCGCCTGGACGATGCGCAGGCTGAGCTCGGACGGCGCGAAATCCTCGCCCGGCGTGGCGAGGTCCGCGCCGAGGTCGAACAATTCGTTCTGGATGCGGCGGAGCATGTCGCGGCCGCCGGCGTCCGCGATGTGAAGCAGTGCGATGCCGATCGCGCTGTTGGCCACGTCGACGTCGCCGATCGCCAGCGCGCGCGGATGATCCTTGGCGATGCGCGAACCGTCGGCGAGGCCGGTATCGCCGCTGTCCCCGGTCCTGGTGTAGATCCGGTTGAGCCGGACCATGTTCAGCCGCCGCCGCGCATCAGCAGCAGGACGAGGATGACGAAGACGATCGTCAGCCCCTGGAACAGCACGCGCTTGCGCATCAGCTCCTGGCTGCGCTGGCCGGTCAGGTCCTTGCCCTGCGCCATGCCGATCACGCCGCGGACCAGGATGTAGAGCGTCGCGCCCGCGCCGAGCACGATGAGGATGATGAGGAGGGTCTGCATCGCGCCTCTCTACTCTCCGGCGGCGGAATATCCAGCCGGCAAACGGCCGGCGCGCAGGCCGGCGACGAGGATCGCGGGATCGGCGCCGGCGGCGCGGAGAGCGGCGAGCGTCGGCGCTCCGTGGCGCTTGGCGAGCCGGCCGCCGCCTGCATCGGTCAGCAACGGATGATGATGATAGTGCGGCACCGGCAGGCCGAGCAGGGCCTGGAGCAGCCGGTGGACGTCGGTCGCCGCGTAGAGATCGCGGCCGCGCACCACGTCGCTCACCCCCTGCGCCGCGTCGTCGACGGTCACGGCGAGATGGTAGCTGACCGGGGCGTCCTTGCGCGCCAGCACCACGTCCCCGAACGCCTGCGGGTCCGCCTGCACCTCGGTGTCGCCATCCTCCCAGTAAAGCGGTCCCGCGGCCGCCGCCGCGCGCTTCATGTCCAGCCGCCAGGCATGGGGCTCCGCCTGCATCCGCCGCGCGCGCCGGTCCTCGGGGAGGCTCCGGCATGTCCCCGGATAGAGCGGCCCGTCCGGACCGTGCGGCGCGGCGGCGCTGGCGGCGATCTCCGCCGCGATCGCGGAGCGGGTGCAGAAGCACGGATAGGCCAGCCCCTGCCCCTTCAGCCGCTCGAGTGCCGCCGCGTAGAGCGCCAGCCGCTCGGACTGGTAGAGGATCTCCCCGTCGAATTCGAGGCCGAGCCAGTGCAGGTCGGAGAGGATGCCGTCGACATGCTCCGGCCGCGCGCGGCCGGGATCGATGTCCTCGATCCGGAGCAGGAAGGCGCCTTCGCGCTCCCGTGCGAAATCGTGGGCGAGCAGCGCCGAATAGGCATGGCCGAGGTGCAGGCGCCCGGTCGGCGAGGGCGCGAAGCGGGTGACGACCCGCATCAACTTGGCTCTTGACCGCGAGTCGCGACTGTTGTTGTCATCAGGGGGTCACGCGAAGCAGCGAAAAAGCGTGGCGGAACATGGAGAAGAGCGGCGGCAGGCGCTTATTCTCCCGTTCCTGAGTGCGACAGGCCCGGGGGGCGGCGTATTCCGGCAGATCTCTTCCGAGACCGGGAGACTTTTGGCCTTGTACCACCCCGACATCCTCCGCCATCCCGACAGCTGCCCCGCGCTCGTGCTCAACGCCGATTATACGCCGCTCAGCTATTATCCGCTCAGCCTGTGGCCCTGGCAAACGGCGGTCAAGGCGGTGTTCCTCGAGCGGGTCGACATCGTCGCCACCTACGAGCGGGAGGTCCACAGCCCGACCCGGACGATGCACATCCCCTCGGTGATCGCGCTCCGCCAATATGTCCGGCCGTCCGAATATCCGGCCTTCACCCGCTTCAACCTGTTCCTGCGCGACCGCTTCTCCTGCCAATATTGCAGCGGGACGCGCGAGCTTACCTTCGACCATGTCGTGCCACGCGCCCAGGGCGGCCGCACCACCTGGGAGAATGTCGCCACCGCCTGCGCGCCGTGCAATCTGCGCAAGGGCGGGCGCACGCCGGCGCAGGCGCACATGAGCCTCAACCGCCGCCCGATCCGCCCGACCAGCTGGCAATTGCAGGAGCATGGCCGGAGCTTCCCGCCCAATTACCTCCACCGGACCTGGCGCGATTACCTCTACTGGGACGTCGAGCTGGAGGCTTAGTTCCTCCCCATCGAAGATGGGGAGGGGGACCATGCAAAGCATGGTGGAGGGGTATTTGCCGAGGCCTAGCCTGTGGCCCACCCCCACCCAC
>JAXDPC010000278.1:0-5548 GCA_034668525.1 Sphingomonadales bacterium | reverse complement strand
CGCCAAGGACAAGGGCACCGGCAAGGAGCAGCAGATCCGCATCCAGGCCTCCGGCGGGCTGGCCGACGCGGATATCGAGAAGATGGTCCGCGAAGCCGAGCAGTTCGCCGAGGAGGACAAGAAAAGGCGCGCCGCGGCCGAGGCGAAGAACAATGCCGAGAGCCTCATCCACACCACCGAGCGCCAGCTCCAGGAGCATGGCGACAAGGTGGATGCCTCGCTCAAGGCCGAGATCGAGGCGGCGATCGCCGAGGCGAAGACCGCCGTCGAAGGCGGCGATCCCGAGGCGATGAACCAGAAGTCGCAGGCGCTCGCCCAGGTCGCGATGAAGCTCGGCCAGGCGATCTACGAGAAGGAGCAGGCCGCGGGCCCGGCTCCCGGCGCGGATGACGGCGCTTCTGCCCAAAGCGGGGAGGCCGGCGGCGGCGAGGACGTCGTCGATGCCGAATTCTCCGAAGTCGACGACGAACCCAAGGCGTAAGTCATGGCGGTTACCGTCATCCCGGCGGAGGCCGGGATCTCAGGGAGAATAGGCACCGTCCTGCTCGCTGGGACCCCGGCCTTCGCCCGGGTGACGGCCTGTGGGGGCCGCCATGGTTGAGACCGATTATTACGAGCTGCTGCAGGTCGAGCGCGGCGCCGACGAGAAGGCGATCAAGTCCGCTTACCGGCGCCTCGCCATGGAATGCCATCCCGACCGCAACGGCGGCTGCCCCGACGCGACGGCGCGGTTCAAGGCGATCAGCGAGGCCTATGACTGCCTGAAGGACCCGCAGAAGCGCGCCGCCTACGACCGCTTCGGCCACGCCGCCTTCCGGCAGAACGGCTTCGGAGGTCCCCAGGGCGGAGCTCAGGATTTCGGGTCCTTCTCGGACATTTTCGAGAACATCTTCGGCGAGTTCATGCACAATGGCGGCCAGGGCGACCGCCGCCGCAACGCCCTGCGCGGATCGGATCTGCGCTACGACCTCGAGGTCAGCCTGGAGGACGCCTATTCGGGCCGCACGGTGGACCTCCAGGTCGACACGACCGTGCGCTGCGAGCCGTGCGGCGGCAGCGGCGCCAAGCCGGGCACGTCGGCGCGGGCCTGCAACACATGCGAGGGCCGCGGCCAGGTCCGCGCGCGCCAGGGCTTCTTCGTCATCGAGCAGACCTGCCCGACCTGCCGCGGCGCGGGACAGGTGATCGCCGATCCCTGCGACAGCTGCCGGGGCGAGGGCCGTTCCGAAAAGCGCCGGGGGCTCCAGGTCAACATTCCCCGCGGAGTCGACGAGGGAACCCGCATCCGCCTCTCGGGGGAAGGCGAGGCCGGCGTTCGCGGCGGCCCGAACGGCGACCTTTACATCTTCGTCCACCTCGCCCGGCATGCCGTCTTCCAGCGCGACGGGACGACCCTGTTCGCGCGCTGCCCGGTCAGCATCACCGCCGCCGCGCTGGGCGGCGCCATCGAGGTGCCGGGGCTCGACCGGCAGAAGCACGAAGTGAAGATCCCGGCGGGCATCCAGTCGGGCAAGCAACTCCGGATCCGGGGTGCCGGAATGCCGGTCCTGAACGCCCGCGGCCATGGCGACATGGTGATCCAGGTCGACGTCGAGACCCCGACGAAGCTGAGCGCGAAGCAGCGCGAGCTGCTCGAGGAGTTCCGCAGGACCGAGACCGGCGACGAATGCCCGGCGTCGAAGAGCTTCTTGTCGAAGCTGAAGGGCCTGTTCGAAGGCTGATTGCGGGCGTCCGGCCGGCGCCCCCATGCATCCGGGCGAACCGTCAGGACAATCTCGGCTCGGAATCGTAAGCGCGGACCAGCAGCATCTCCCACGGCCAGCGATACTCGTTCCGGCTGCATCGGTAGCGGGCGAGTTGCTGCAGCAGCCTGCCGCCGGGGGATGCTCGCGTCCAGGCGAGTTCGTGAAAGAATTTGAAGCGCTCGATCAGGCGGAATTTCTCGGGCGAGACCCATGGTCCCGGATCGCCCTGCACATAGTCGAACGACGACCATGCCTCGAGCGTGTCCGGAAGCTTGTAGCCGCGCGCGAGCGCGTCCCGGACGATCTCGCTGCCCGGATAGGGCTTGAAATAGAAGATTGGGGTCAGAAAGTCCGGGCTCATCGATCTCAGCCGCCGCGCGCACGCCAGCGTCGCCTGGATGCTCTCGTCGCTCTCGTCGGGAAATCCCACGATGAACGGAAAGTGGCCGGCAATGCCGTGGGCGAGCATCTTTCCCGCGGTGTGGAATACCTGATCGATGGTGACGTCCTTGCGGATCCTCTTCAGCATTTCGTCGGAGCCGGATTCGACGCCGACCAACAGGCGCCGCAAGCCCGACTGCTTGCACAGTTTCCAGACCTCCTCCGGCAGCCGCACGCCCTGATCCGCGCGCATGGTCGCCGCCCAGCTGATCTCCATTCCCGAATCGATGATCCTCTCGGCCAGCGCCTTCACCCGTTCGCGGCGGGTGAAGAAAGTCTCGTCCTGGAAATTGACGTCGTCGAAGCGATAGCGATCCCACAGCTCCTTCAGGCGCTCGCCCATCCGGTCGGGATCCAGGCCGACCCATTTGCGTCCGTATACGAAGGGATCCGAACAGAAGGCGCAACGGAAGTTGCACCCCTGCGAGGAGATGAAATCGAGCTGCCTCTTGCCCTTGAGCCGGTAATAGCGCTCCACCGGGATGAGCCCGTAGTCATGCTCGCGAAACTTGCTCAGCGCCTGCAGCGCGCGGGGCGGGTTCACGCAGATCGAGCCGTCCCCGCGGCGGAAGGTGCAGCCCGCGCATCCTTCGAGCGACCGCCCTTCCAGCAGGCGGTCCAGTATCTCGACGAAGGTCTCCTCGCCCTGGCCCTGGACGGTGACGTCGACCGCCGGCTCGGCGAGGCACTCGCGTCCGAACATGGAGGGATGCCAGCCGCCCCAGATCACCGGCACCTCGGGATGCGCCCGTTTCGCCGCGCGCGAAATCTCCAGGGCGTCGAGGATCGGCGCTCCCGACAATACGGTTATGCCCAGGCAGGCCGCTCCATCCAGATGCGACAGCACCGTCTCGATCGGATCCGTCTCGAGCCGGCCGTCGATGGTGACGACCTCATAGGCGTCCGGATCGAGCTGCGAGCCGATCGCCATCAGCGCGAGCGGCATCGTGAAGAAAACCGCCCGCGGATTGTAGAGGACGACCTTCACGCGCCGGCCGGCCCGCCCCGCCTGCAGGGAGGGCGCCGCACCCACCCCGCAGCCGTCACGGGGATTGTTCATCGGCCGGTTTCAGCATCATCAGACATTGTCGGAGAATCCGCGCGCCGAGGCCTGTGGGGCCAGGAGGATAGCGGACGCGGGGCCTATGTCCACCACGGCGAGCAAACCAATGGTCAGGGAGGCTAGAGGGTGCCGCCGATGGCCCCAACGATCCGCGGCAACAGCATCAGATACAGCGCCACCGTCGGATAAAAGCAGAGCGTGAATCCGAGCGCGCGGAACGGCGCGCCGCGCGAATAGCCGGCGAAGAAGAGCAGGCGTCCAGCCGCGAAGGCCAGAACGAAGACGATGACGAGGCCGCCGCGCTCCGTCGGCCCGAGCCACAGCCACGCCCCCCAAGCGATGATCGCGAGGACGGTCTGTTCGAGCGTGTTCTGGATCAGCGCCTGAAGCAGGGCGGCGCGCGGCGTGTTGCCGCTCATCCCGCCGCCGTCGATGTCCTCCGGCGTGAAGAAGCGGTGGCCGGCGAGGCGCCCCACCGAGACCAGCAGGAAGAAGCCGGCAACCGCCGCGCAGCCGAGCCAAAGCGTTAGCCGCCCGTCGGACCCCGGCGGCACGTCCGGAAGCTCCGGCCACAGCAGCGCGAAGAGCGTGAAGGCGAGCCCGCCCGCCATTCCCGCAGCCACGCCGACCTGCCGCTTCGAAAGCCCCGCCATCAGCCGCTCTCCCCCCAATCCTTAGGGCTATGTCCCGAACACCCGCTCGAAGATGGTGTCGACATGCTCGAGGTGGTGCGCAAGGTCGAAGCTGGCCTCGATCTCCTCCGGCGAAAGCAACGCCGTCACTTCCGCGTCCTCCTTGAGCAGGTCCATCAGCGACAGCGTTCCGTCGCTTTCCCAGACCTTCATCGCGCTGCGCTGGACGAGGCGGTAGGAATCCTCGCGGCTGGCGCCGGCCTGGGTGAGGGCGAGCAGGACCCGCTGCGAATGGACGAGGCCGCCCATCAGGTCGAGGTTGCGCTGCATCCGCTCCGGATAGACGAGCAGCTTGTCGACCACCCCGGTGAGGCGGGCGAGGGCGAAATCGAGCGTGATCGTGGCGTCGGGCGCGATGTAACGCTCGACCGAGCTGTGGCTGATGTCGCGCTCGTGCCACAGGGCGACATTCTCCAGCGCCGGCGTCACGAACGCGCGCACCATGCGGGCCAGGCCCGTGAGGTTCTCGCTCAGCACCGGGTTGCGCTTGTGCGGCATGGCCGACGAGCCCTTCTGGCCGGGCGCGAAATATTCCTCGGCCTCGAGCACTTCGGTCCGCTGGAGGTGGCGGATCTCGGTCGCCAGCCGCTCGATCGAGGAGGCGACGACGCCGAGGGTGGCGAAAAACATCGCATGGCGGTCGCGCGGGATCACCTGGGTCGAGACCGGCTCGACGCGGAGGCCCAGCTGCGCGGCGACATAGGCCTCGACGCGCGGATCGACATTGGCGAAGGTGCCAACCGCGCCCGAAATGGCGCAGGTCGCGATCTCCTCGCGCGCCGCCAGGAGCCGGGCGCGGGCGCGGGCGAACTCGGCATGCGCATAAGCAAGCTTGAGGCCGAAGGTGACCGGCTCGGCATGGATGCCGTGGCTGCGCCCGATCGCCGGCGTCAGTCTATGCTCGCGCGCCCGGCGCTCGAGCACTTCGAGCAAAGCGTCGACGTCCTCGATCAATATGTCCGCGGCCCGGCTCAGCTGCACGGCGAGGCAGGTGTCGAGCACGTCCGAGCTGGTCATGCCCTGATGCAGGAAGCGCGCCTCGGGCCCCACCTGCTCGGCGACCCAGGTCAGGAAAGCGATGACGTCGTGCTTGACCACGCTCTCGATCGCATCGATCCGCTCGACGTCGATCGCCGGGCCCGCCGACCACCAGTCCCGGACCGCCTTCGCGGCACCTTGGGGAACGGTGCCCAGCTCGGCCATCGCATCGAGCGCGTGCGCCTCGATCTCGAACCAGATCCGGAAACGGGCCTCCGGCGCCCAGATGCTGCTCATCTGCGGGCGGGCGTAGCGGGTGATCATCGGGCGCCTTTCGGGGAGATCGATCCGGCCCAGGCCGGCGTCGGCGCGATAGCAAGCGCCGGGCGCCGCGACAATCGGGCGGCTCCGGCCGACCGAGACGGGCACCGGGTCCCGGTCGTCCTTCGCCGGCACGACGAGCTGGGCCTAACCTGTGTTGGAAGAGGGTGATCCGTCGAAGTCGGCCCGCCCCGCGAATGGGACGAAGAGCCGGAACGGTGGCTGGCGGCGGCTCGTTTCATCCATGAGCCTCCCGACCGGTGGAAATCGAGGCCCCTGTGATTCCCAACAGCCAGCTAAGTCAAACA
>JAXDPC010000277.1:0-28313 GCA_034668525.1 Sphingomonadales bacterium | reverse complement strand
CGCCCTGGTCCAGGGGCTCTGGCCGCGCTTCCCCGGCCTCCCCGGCCCCAACGCCGTCCGCATGCCGCGACCCGATCGGACTGCGATCGGAGCGCGCTGAAGTTCTTGCTTTGTTCGGGCCGTCGATCTAATCGGAGGGGGTGAATCGCCCCGACGCCCGCCATGGCCGCGGCGCCCCGGAAAACAGGACGCCGACCCGCTTCAACCTCCCCGTCCGCGAGGCCGACGGCGACTGGCTCGACGCGCGCGCGGAAGTCGACGACGGGCCGCCGCCGCTGAGGACCACGGTCACGGTCGAAAAGCCGAAGACGATCATCGCCTGGAACCGCTCTCCCGACATCGGCTTCGACCGCTCGATCAACGCCTATCGCGGCTGCGAGCATGGCTGCATCTACTGCTTCGCCCGCCCGACCCACGCCTTCCACGATCTGTCGCCGGGCCTCGACTTCGAATCGAAGCTGTTCGCCAAGCCCGACGCCGCCAGGCTGCTCCGGGTCGAGCTCGGCAAGCCCGGCTATCGGGTGCGGCCGCTCGCGATGGGCACCAACACCGATCCCTATCAGCCGATCGAGGGGAAGTGGCGGATCACGCGCAGCATCCTCGAAATCCTCGCCGAGACCCGGCATCCCGTCATGATCACCACCAAGTCCGACCGCGTCCTGATGGACCTCGATATCCTGGAGGAGATGGCGAAGGACCGTCTCGCCTCGGTCGCGCTGTCCGTGACGTCGCTCGACCCTGAAGTCTCGCGGACGCTGGAGCCGCGGGCGCCCGCCGCGCGCAAGAGGCTGGCGGCCGTGAAGCGGCTCTCGGAAGCAGGCATTCCGACCACCGTCGCCATCGCGCCGGTCGTTCCCCAGGTGACCGATCACGAGCTCGAAGCGATCGTCGAGGCTGCCGCCGAAGCCGGCGCACAGGGCGTCTTCTACTTGCCGGTGCGCCTGCCGCACGAGGTCGCGCCGCTGTTTCGCGCCTGGCTCGACGAGCATCATCCCGACCGGGCGGCCAAGGTGATGAACACCATCCGCTCGATCCGCGGCGGCAAGGACAACGACCCGAACTGGTTCACCCGCATGCGCGGCCAGGGCCCCTGGGCCGAGCTGCTCAGGACCCGCTTCGAGATCGCGGTCCGCAAGCACGGGCTCAACAGGGACAAGACGGCCCTCAGGACGGACCTGTTCGTCCCGCCGAGCGGCCCGCAGCTCCGCCTATTGTAGAGGCGTCATTGCGAGGAGCGAAGCGACGAAGCAATCCAGCGGGCCTCGAAGGCCGTTCTGGATTGCTTCGCTTCGCTCGCAATGACGGTCAAGCCGTGGCGAGCTGATGCTCTCTGTACTGCGCCCGGAGCGCGGTCTTGAGCAGCTTGCCCGTCGCCGTATGCGGCAGGCTGTCGACGAAGATGATCTCGTCGGGAAGCCACCATTTGGCGACGTGGCGGGAGAGATGGCCGATAATCTCGGCGCGGGAGACGTCGCTCCCCTCCTTTCGGACGACCAGCAGCAAGGGCCGCTCGTCCCATTTCGGATGGCGGATGCCGATCGCCGCCGCCTCGGCGACGCCCGCGCAGCCGACCGCGGCATTCTCGAGCTCGACCGAGCTGATCCACTCGCCGCCAGACTTGATCACGTCCTTCGAGCGATCGGTGATCTGCATCGTGCCGTCGGGATGCATCACCGCGACGTCGCCGGTGTCGAACCAATTGTCGTCGCCGACGCAGTCGCCGCTTTCGTCCTGGAAATAGCGCTTGATGACCCACGGACCACGGATCTGCAGCCGCCCCGAGCTCTGCCCGTCGCGCGGCTGCTCCCTGCCCTCTTCGTCGACGACGCGCAGCTCGACTCCGAACGGCACCCTGCCCTGCTTGGCGACGAGATCGACCTGCTCCTCGAACGACATTTCGTCCCAGTCGTGCGGCGGGGAGCCGATGGTGCCGATCGGCGAGGTCTCGGTCATCCCCCAGGCGTGGCCGACGCGGATGCCCATCTTCATCAGCCGCTCGATCATCGCCCGCGGCGCGGCCGAGCCGCCGATGGTCACGATCCGCAAATGCTCCGGCCTCGCCCCGGTCTCGTCCATATGCTGGAACATCGACAGCCAGACAGTCGGCACCCCCGCGCTGTGGGTGACCTTCTCCTCGTTCATCAGCCGGCACAGGACGACCGGGTCGTTGACCGCCGAATAGACGAACTTGATCCCGGCGATCGCGCCCGAGAAAGGCAGTCCCCAGGCGGCGGCGTGGAACATCGGCACGATCGGCAGCGCCACCGAGCTGGTCGAGAGGTCGAAGCAGGAGGGCGCGACCTCGGCCATGGCGTGGATCATCGACGAGCGGTGCTCGTAGAGCACGCCCTTGGGATTGCCGGTCGTGCCGCTCGTATAGCAGAGCATGCAGGGCTCGCGCTCCGAGCCTTCGACCCAGCGATAGTCGCCGTCGAAGGCGCCGATCAGCGCCTCGAAGGATGGCTCGCCGCTATCGCCCTCGCCGTCGAAGCAGACATAGTGGTCGATCGTCGTCCAGTGCGGCTTCAGCCGGTCGACGATCGGCTGGAAGGCCTTGTCGTAGAGCAGGACGCGGTCCTCGGCATGGTTGGCGATGTAGACGAGCTGCTCGTCGAACAGGCGCGGGTTGATGGTGTGGATGACCCCGCCCATGCCGATCGCGCCGTACCAGGCGACGAGGTGGCGGCTATGGTTCATGCCCAAAGTAGCCACCCTGTCGCCGCGCCGTACGCCTAGACTTTCAAGCGCTTGGGCAAGTTTCCTCGCATCGCGCGCGATGCCCGCCCAGTCGGTACGCGTGATGGTGCCGTCGGCCCAATAGGAGACGATCTCGCGCCGGCCATGCTCGCGCTCGGCATGATCGATCAGCCGCGTTATACGGAGTTCGTAATCCTGCATTCCCCCGAGCATAAGCCCTCCCCTCCTCCCCTTACTGTCATTCCCGCGAAAGCGGGAATCCAGCTTTTTCTTTCGAAGTCCGGGCGAGCGTGGATTCCCGCTTTCGCGGGAATGACGGAGCAGGTCAGGAGGCGAGGGCAAGCCGGGCGGGCTCGGCGGTGGAGAGGTGGACGGCGGCGACCCCTTCGATCCGCTCGATCCGCGCCGCCAGCTCCGCGTCGAGCTGCAGGTCGCGGCCGAGCACCAGGTCGGCCCTGCCGCCGTCGATCGTCACCTTGAGCTTGAGCACTCCGTTGCCCTCCCGCGCTTCGGCGACCGCGTCGCGGAGCCGCGGCAGGACCTTCGGACTCTCCACTTCCACTTCCAGCTGCAGCCGCGTCCGCCGGGACAGGCTCTCGAACGACTGGATCGAGCGGATCGTCACACGCGGCGCGTCCTCGCCCGGCCGGCGGTCGAGCTCGACGCTGAGGAGACCGCACATCCCCTCCTTCGCCGCGGCCTCGATCTGGGCCGCCGGCTGGTCGTCGAACACGGTCGCGACGAACTGGCCCGAAGCGTCCGACAGCGTGGCCATCAGATAGCGCCTGCCCCTGGCCGAGGTCCGCCAGCGCGCATCCTCCACCATCCCCGCCATCACCGCCGCCGAGCGGCCGCCGTCGGCCGGCGCCGGCAGCGATGCGATCTCCGCGAAGCTCCTGGCGCCGTGGGCGATGACGAGGTGCCGGTAGCGGTCGACCGGATGGGCCGAGAAATAGAAGCCGAAACTCTCTTTCTCCTGCGCCATGCGCTCGGCAAGGGTCCAGGCCTTCACGGTCGGCATCCGGATCGGCGCGACATTGGCGGCACCTTCGCCGAACAGCCCGCCCTGGCCGCTGGTGCGCGCTTCCGCGGCGCTGGCGGCGACGGCGAGGATGGTCTCGGCCGCGTTGAAGACGGTAGCGCGGTCCGGCGCGACCTCGTCGAAAGCGCCCCCGCCGGCGAGGCTCTCGATCTGGCGGCGGTTGAGCAGCCGCGGATCGACGCGGGCCGCGAAATCGTCGAGATCGCGAAAGCGGCCGTTCGCCCGCCGCTCGTCGACGAGCTGCTCCATCGCCTTCTCGCCGACCCCCTTGAGCGCACCCAGCGCGTAGCGGACCCCATAGCCGTCCCCCGCCGCCTCGACCGCGAACTCGGCCTCCGAAGCATTGATCGACGGCGGCAGGCAGCCCACCTCCAGCCGCCGCATGTCCTCGACGAAGATGGCGAGCTTGTCGGTCTGGTGGATGTCGAAGCACATCGAGGCGGCGTAGAATTCGACCGGGTGGTGCGCCTTCAGCCAGGCGGTCTGGTAGGCGATCAGGGCGTAGGCGGCGGCGTGGCTCTTGTTGAAGCCGTAGCCCGCGAACTTGTCGATCAAGGCGAAGAGATCGGCCGCCTGAGGGATGCTTATCCCGTTTGCGGCGCATCCTGAGCAAAACCGGTCGCGCTGCGCCGCCATCTCGGTCTGAATCTTCTTACCCATGGCCCGGCGCAACAGATCGGCTTCGCCAAGGCTGTAGCCCGCGAGGACCTTGGCGGCCTCCATCACCTGTTCCTGGTAGACGAAGATTCCGTAGGTCTCCTTCAGCACCGGCTCGAGCAGAGGGTGCGGATATTCGATCGGCTCGCGGCCGTTCTTGCGGGCGCCGAACATCGGGATATTGTCCATCGGCCCCGGCCGGTAGAGCGAGACCAGCGCGATGATGTCCTCGAAGCTGGTCGGCTTCACCGCCGCGAGGGTGCGGCGCATGCCTTCCGATTCGAGCTGGAACACCCCGACCGTCTCGCCCCGCTTGAGCAGCTCGTAGACCTTGGGATCGTCCCAGCCGAGCCGGTCGAGATCGACCTCCACCCCGCGCTTGGCCAGCATCTCGACCGCCTTGCGCAGCACGGACAAGGTCTTGAGCCCGAGGAAGTCGAACTTCACCAGCCCCGCCGCCTCGACATATTTCATGTCGAACTGGGTGACCGGCATGTCCGACCGCGGATCGCGGTAGAGCGGCACGAGCTGCTCGAGCGGCCGGTCCGCGATCACCACACCTGCGGCGTGGGTCGAGGCATGCCGGGGCAGCCCTTCGAGCTTCATCGCGAGGTCGAACAGGCGCCGCACCTGCGAGTCGCCCTTATACTCGGCGGCGAGTTCCGAGACCCCGTTGAGCGCCCGCTCCAGCGTCCAGGGATCGGTCGGGTGGTTCGGGATCAGCTTGGCCAGCCGGTCGATCTGGCCGTAGGGCATCTGCAGCACGCGGCCGGTGTCCTTGAGCACGGCACGCGCCTTCAATTTTCCGAAAGTGATGATCTGCGCGACCCGGTCGTCGCCGTAGCGCTGCTGGACGTAGCGGATCACCTCGCCGCGCCGGGTCTCGCAGAAATCGATGTCGAAATCCGGCATCGACACGCGCTCGGGATTGAGGAAGCGCTCGAACAGCAGGCCGAGCCGGATCGGATCGAGATCGGTGATGGTGAGCGCCCACGCAACCACCGAGCCCGCGCCCGAGCCGCGGCCGGGGCCGACCGGAATGCCGTTCTCCTTCGCCCATTTGATGAAATCGGCGACGATCAGGAAGTAGGCCGAAAAGCCCATCCTCACGATGATGTCGGCCTCATAGTCGAGCCGGTCGAAATAGGCCTTCCGCTCGGCCTCGCCGAGATCGTCATATTCGGCGAGCCTCGCCTCGAGGCCCGTGCGCGAGTCGCGCCGCAGCTGGTCGGCCTCGGCCTCCTTGTCGCCGGCGATCGAGGGCAGGATCGGCTTGCGCTGGGGCGCTCCGAACGCGCAGCGGCGGGCGATCACGGCGCTGTTCTCGATCGCCTCCGGAAGATCGGCGAACAGCCTGCGCATCTCCGCGGGCGGCTTGATCCAGGCCTCCGGCGAGGAACGCGCGCGGTCGTCGCGATCGATCTGGCTCGACTGGGCGATGCACAGCATGGCGTCGTGGGCGGGGTGGAACGCCGGATCGGCGAACTGGGCAGGATTGGTCGCGACCAGCGGCAGGTCGCGCGCAAAGGCGAGATCGACCAGAGCCGCCTCCGCCTGCTCCTCGACCGGATCGCCGCGCCGGCAGAGCTCGATGTAGAGCCGGCCCGGGAACAGCGTCTCCAGCCGGGCGAGCAGGTCGCGCGCGGCCGACTCCTGCCCTGCGGCGAGCAGCCGGGCGACTCCGCCCTCCCCGCCGGCGGTGAGGGCGATCAGGCCGTCGCTGCGTCCTTCCAGCACTTCGAGCGTGACATGCGCCTCCTCCTCGAGCGGGCGGCCCAGATGCGCCGACGAGACGAGAGCGCAGAGATTGTCATAGCCCTTGTCGTCCTGCGCGTAGAGAGCGAGCCAGTCGAGCACCGGCGCCCGGCCCTGCGCCTCCGGCCGCGCCACCGCCAGCATCGCTCCGACGATCGGCTGCACGCCTTCGGCGACGCAGGCGTCGGTGAACGCCATCGCGGCATAGAGGCCGTTGCGGTCGGTCAATGCCGCGGCGGGAAAGTGGTTCTTCTTCGCGATCTTGGCGATCGCCTTGGGCTCGATCGCGCCTTCGAGCATCGTGTAGCAGGAGAAGATGCGCAAAGGGACGTAGGGCGCGGCCATCGCGGCTTTATGGCCAGCGCACCGGCGCGATGGAAGGCCGCCGGCCGCTTTTCTCCACAATTAGTTATTCTCCCGCGGCGATGCGCCTGATCTCCTGGATGCGCGCGTCGTAGATCGACATCACGCAATCCTCGCTGCCGCAGCGCTCGCGCCGCGAGAGGAAGGCGTCGCGGCTGCGGCGGAGATGGGCGCGGGTGCCGACATCGGCGTTCGCCATCACCGAATAATAAAGCGCCGCCATCTGCCGGTCGCGCGCGGCCAGCGTCCCGTTCGCGCAGACCAGTCGCTCGCTTCGCGTCCGCGCGTAGCTGCAGTTGAAGCTGGGGCTGCCGGCGTTTCGCGCCTGCGCGCCGGGTTCGGCCTTCGCCTTCGGTTGCGGCGCCGCTTCCCGTTCGGGAGCCGGATTGCCGCGCGGAGCCGGCTGCGGCTCGGTCCGCGGCGGAGTCGAGGGCGCGGGAGCGGCTGCCGGCTGCGGCTGCGGCTGAGGCGCCTGGGCCAAGACGCGCGGTAGCACGCCGCCGGCGGTGGCGAGCCGGTAGATGATCGGCTCGGCGCCCTCCATATGATAGACGAGGCCGCTCCCGTCCGCGGCAGCCTGGGCGGCATATTCGATGTCGGCGCTGAGCCGGCGCTGGCCGTCGAACGCATTCTCGACGCCGGGCGGAAGCTCGAGGATGAAGCGGCCGCGGCAGACGGTGACGTTGAGCGTCTCGTCGCGCGATTTCGGGACCGGCCCCTCCATCCGCACGACGGATGCGGCGGCGAGCGCGTCGAGCTCGCGCGGGTCGCGGCCGCGGATTCGCGCCGCCTCGTCGAAGGCGAGCTCCTTCAGCCGATCGTAGGTAGAGCTGGACGAGCAGGCGCGGCGGATGCGCTGGTCGCGCTCGGCGCGCTGCTCGGCCTCGCTCTTGGCGCCTGGCGCGTCCCTCTTCTGCATCCAGTCGCAGGCGCCGAGCAGGAGCAAAGCGGCAGCCAGCGAAAGGATCACCCCGCGCGCCTCCATCGACATGGCTCCGACTGCCCGGATCATCGATCGCTAACGCAGAACCCAGGGCATCTTTCCCGAACAGCGCGCGAGGGCGTGACGCCGGTCACGCAACGGACCTCGTCTCGAGGACTAGAATGAAGGCAATTCAAACGACCCTTCATGCTGGTCTGGAGGAAGCGATGCGTTACATCGTCAGCCCGCTTAACGTCGGATCGTGCCGTCACGGCAGGTGCCGGGTGCCGCCATCGCCCGAGCTGATAGCGCGGCTTCACGCCCGCTTCCTCTCCCTCAAGGCGGACGGCCGGCTGCCCGAGGATGCTACGTTCGACGAATTCTATCAGCATTGGAGATCGACGCGGCGTGGCTCGCGCTACCTCGGGCTCGACGACGGGGCAGTCGAATCCGGACCGGCTGCGGCGCGTGCCCTCATCGATCGGCCGCAGCGACAGTTGCGCGGCATGATCCGAACCCTCGTCCTTCTCGTCGACTTTTCGGACAGGCCGCATGGGGAGGATTTCAACTCCTCCTATTACGAGCAGATGCTGTTCAGCACCGACCGGCTGTTCCCGACCGGAAGCATGCGCGATTATTTCCGCGAAATCAGCGGCTGGGGCACTCGCGCCAATGGCATCGACGTGGCGGGCGCCGTCCACGGCTGGTATCGGATGCCGAGACCGCTCGAATTCTATGCCGACGGCAGCTCCGGGACGGATGGAACGGATCCTCGCAACGGCCAGGGCCTGGCGCGCGACGCCGTCCTTGCCGCGAAAGCCGATGGGGTAGACTTCAGCGGCTACGACGTGCTCGGAGAAGGTGTCATCACCGCGCTGTTCGTGATCCACGCCGGCCGCGGCGCCGAAGCGACGGGGTCGAGGTCCGACATCTGGAGCCACAAATGGGCGATACCGGACGGAGTCGATCTCGGCGGCGGCCTTTCGGCCACGACCTACCTCACCGTGCCCGAGGACTGCCACGTTGGTGTCTGCGCTCATGAATGGGGCCACCTCGCGGCGCGCTGGGCCGATTATTACGATACGGGCGCGGTGCAGAACCGCCGTTCGAACGGACTCGGCAATTACTGCCTGATGGCGTCCGGCTCATGGGGCGGCAACGGGCTCACCCCGACCCTTCCGAATGGAATGCTGCGCATGTTTCACGGGTGGATCGAGCCGGAGGTGATCGAAGCCTCCAAGGCGGGAATCAGCCTGCGCCCCGCAGCCGAGGGTGGATCGGTCCTCGTCGTGCGCAATCCGGACGTCATGAGCGAGGATCAATATGTTGTCGTCGAATATCGCCGCAAACGCGAGCAGGACGCCGAGCTTCCAGATGAAGGCATCGCGATCTATGTCGTCGACGAGCAGATCGACGACGTCAACGACGAAGGCCGTCTCGCCATCGAGCTGATCCAGGCCGACGGCCGCAGGGACCTGGCGAAGATATTCGGCGCAGGCAATCGCGGCGATAACGGCGATCTTTATCCCAACGGCCCCAATCGCGAGGCCGGCGAGAACACCGTCCCTGCCCTGCTCCTGCCGGGAGGGGATTGGTCGGGCATCACCATTGCGGTGTCGGGGAATCCCGGTGACGAGGAAATGTCCGTCGACGTGACGATCGGCTGAGCCGGGTCGCCCGGCCGGCTTCAATCTCCGTCATGAGCCGGGAGAAGCGGCGGCCCGCTCGGACCGCCGACGTCGCTCACTCCAGCAGGCCCTCGTGGAGGCGCAGCACACGGTCCATGCGCGCGGCCAGGCCCTCATTGTGGGTCGCGACCAAAGCGGCGCTGCCTTCGTCGCGCACCAGGCTCAGGAACTCGCCGAAGACGATCTCCGCCGTCGCTTCGTCGAGATTGCCGGTGGGCTCGTCGGCGAGCACGAGCGCGGGACGGTTGGCGAGGGCGCGGGCGACGGCGACGCGCTGCTGCTCGCCCCCCGAAAGCTTGCTCGGCCGGTGGCTCAGCCGCTCGCCGACGCCGAGCGCGCGGAGCAGCCCCTCGGCCCGCTCCTGCGCCTGCTCGCGAGTCGCGCCCTTCACCAATTGCGGCAGGATCACATTCTCGACCGCGTTGAAATCGGGCAGCAGGTGATGGAACTGGTAGACGAAGCCCAAAGTCTCGCGGCGGACCCGCGTCCGGTTGGCATCGCCGAGCTCCGCCACTTCCTCCTCGCCGATCCGGATCGAGCCCTGGAAGCCGCCCTCCAGCAGGCCGACCGCCTGGAGCAGGGTCGACTTGCCCGATCCGGACGGACCGAGCAGGGCGACGATCTCCCCGGTGCGGACCTCGAAGTCCACGCCGCGGAGCACGTCGATCCTGACGCCCCCCTGCTCGAAGCTCCGCCGCAGGCCGCGAACGACAAGCGCGTCACTCATAGCGGAGCACCTGCACCGGATCGGTCTTCGACGCGCGCCAGGCCGGAATCAGCGTCGCCAGGAAAATGAGCGTGAGCGTCACCAGAACGGTGGCGCCGACCTCGACCGGATCGGTCTTGGCCGGGAGGTCGGTCAGGAAGCGGACCGACGGATCCCAGAGGGTCTGGCCGGAGGCGCGCTGGAAAAACTCGACGACGCCTTGGCGGAAATAGAGGCCGACGGCGCCCAGCACGAGCCCCGCGACGATGCCGAGCATGCCGATGGTGAGGCCGACGGTAAGGAATACCTTCAATACGGCCTGGCGAGTCGCTCCCATCGTCCTCAGGATGGCGATGTCGCGCCGTTTCGCGCGGACCAGCATGATCAGCGACGACAGGATGTTGAAAGCGGCGACGAGGACGATGATGCACAGGACGACGAACATCACGACCCGCTCGACCTGCAGCGCCTCGAACAAGGCGGAGTTCATGCTTCGCCAGTCGCTGACGATCGCCTGGCCCCTGGTCGCTTCGGCGACCGGCGCGAGAATCTCCTGGACCCGGTCCGGATCGGAGGTCTGCACCTCGACCATGCCGACCGCGTCGCCGAGCATCAGCAGGGTCTGCGCGTCCTCGATGGGCATCACCACGAACGCCTTGTCGAAATCGTAGAGGCCGATCTCGAAGACGGCCGCCACATGGTAGGAAACGATGCGCGGCACCGTCCCGAACGGGGTCGTGCGGCCTTCGGGGCTGACCAGGCTGATCTGGCCGCCGACGCTGACGCCGAGCGCCTGGGCGAGCCGCGATCCGAGCGCGACATTGTCCGTCCCCGGCCGCAGCGACTCCAGCGAGCCGGCCACCACATTGTCGCGCATCGTCGGATTGGCGAGCATGTCCTGCCGGCGGACGCCGCGGACGAGCACGCCCGCGACGCGCCCCTCGGAGGTCGCCATCAGCGGCTGCTCGATCAGCGGCTGGGCGGAGATCACGCCGGGCGTGCGCTGCGCGCGCGCGGCGATCTGCTGCCAATTCTCGAGCCGGCCGCCATAGCCCTGGATGACGGCGTGGCCGTTGAGCCCCACCACCCGGTCGAACAGCTCGGCGCGAAAGCCGTTCATCACGCTCATCACGATGATCAGGGCGGCGACGCCGAGCATGACCGCGACGAGGCTGATCGAGGCGACCAGAAAGATGAAGCCCTCGCCCTTGCCGGGCAGCAGATAGCGCCGCGCCATCATCCGCTCGTGGCTGGAGAGGATCATGCGCCGAGCCTCGCCAGCGCGCTTTCCAGCGAGAGCTCCTCACGTTCGCCGGTACGGCGCTTCTTGAGCTCGACCACGCCCTTGTCCAGACCCTTGGGACCCACGATCAGCTGCCAGGGCAGGCCGATCAGGTCCATGGTCGCGAACTTGGCGCCGCCGCGCTCGTCGCGGTCGTCGTAGAGGGTGTCGACCCCGGCGGCGGCGAGCTTCGCATAGACGTCGTCGGCCGCGGCGGCGCAGCGCCCATCGTCGGCGCGCATGTTGATCAGGCCGACCTGGAACGGCGCGACGCTCTCCGGCCAGACGATGCCGGCCTCGTCGTGGCTCGCCTCGATGATCGCGCCGACCAGCCGCGAGACGCCGATGCCGTAGCTGCCCATCTCGGGATGGACCTGGCCGCCGTCCCCGGTCTGGATGGTCATGCCCATCGAGGCGCTGTACTTGGTGCCGAAATAGAAGATGTGGCCGACCTCGATGCCGCGCGAGCTTTGCAGCCGGTCGCCGAGCGCCGCCTCGCGCTCGAGGTCGCGCTTCTCGTCGGTCGCGGCGTAGCGCGCGCTCCGGCCCGCGACGAAGCTCTGCAGCGCCTCGGAATCCTCGAAATCGGGATAGTCCCCCGCCCCCGCCTCGTCCCGCGGCTCGAAGAAGACCTCGCTCTCCCCGGTGGGCGCCAGCACGATGAACTCGTGGCTGAGGTCGCCGCCGATCGGGCCGGTGTCGGCCCGCATCGGGATGCCCTGGAGCCCCATCCGCTCGAAGGTGCGCAGATAGGCGACGAACATCCTGTTGTAGCTGTTGCGCGCGCCCGCCTCGTCGAGATCGAAGCTGTAGGCGTCCTTCATCAGGAACTCGCGGCCCCGCATGACCCCGAAGCGCGGGCGGACCTCGTCGCGGAACTTCCACTGGATGTGGTAGAGCGTGCGGGGCAGGTCGCGGTAGCTTCTCGCCGCGTCCTTGAAGATCGCGGTGATCATCTCCTCGTTGGTTGGGCCGTAGAGCATCTCGCGCTCGTGGCGGTCGGTGATGCGCAGCATCTCCGGGCCGTAGGCATCGTAGCGGCCGGACTGGCGCCACAGGTCCGCCGACTGGAGGGTGGGCATGAGGAGCTCGACGGCCCCGGCGCGGTCCTGCTCCTCGCGCACGATCTGCTCGATCTTCTTGAGGACGCGGAAGCCGAGCGGCAGCCAAGCGTAGATGCCGGCCGCGGTCTGGCGGACGAGGCCCGCGCGCAGCATCAGCTTGTGGCTGACGATCTGCGCGTCGGCCGGCGTCTCCTTGGCGACGGGAAGAAAGTAGCGGGATAAACGCATGCGCGGTCCTCTAGAGAGCGGCCGGAGACGTGGCAACCGCGGCGCCTGTGAGGGCTCTGCCGCTGTAGAGCCCGCGCTGTGGCGCTTTCGACACAGGCGCGTGGCAAAGTGTCAACTCCGCCGGATAAGTCATGACATAGAAAAGCAGCTCCAATAGCGTCCGCGTCCGCAACCAGGGTCAACAGGCCAGGGTTCGGGGAGGCTTCGGCCCCGCTCCTTCTTGCGAGGGGAAAGAGCGCGCGGGCCGAGGCGCCTAAAAGGGGGTGACGACTTGTCGTCATGCGGTGCCCGGCTCCACAAGAGCCGGGCACTTGCATTTCGGGCTCAGCTCGCCAGCCGAAGCGGGGGCTTCGGCCGGCCGATCAAGCCCGCCACCTGCGCAGCCGGGGTCGCCTTGCCGTAGAGGAAGCCCTGGCCGAAGTCGCAGCCGAGGGAAGCGAGGAAACCGTGCTGACGCTCGTTCTCGACGCCTTCGGCGACGATCCGGATGCCGAGGCTGCGCCCCAAATTGACGACCGCGTCGACGATCGCCGCGTCGTCCGGATCCTCTTCGAGGTCGCGTATGAAGCTGCGGTCGATCTTGATGAAATCGACCGGGAACTGCTTCAAATGCGATAGCGAGGCGAAGCCGGTGCCGAAATCGTCGAGCGCGATCGCGACGCCCGCCGCGCTCAACAGCCTCAGCGCGCGTTCGACGGACTCGGCGCCGCGGCCGAGGAACACCGTCTCGGTCACCTCCACCTGCAGCATGTTCGGCGGCAGCCCGGCATTATGCAGCCGCTCGAGCAATTTGTCGGCGAAATCGCCGCGGCGGAATTCGGCGGCGGCGGCGTTGAGCGCGACATGGCCGAGCTCGATGCCCTCGTCGCGCCAGCGCACGACGTCGGCGATGACGGCCGCGATCATGGCGTCGCTGATCTCGACGGCGAGCGAGAGGTCTTCGAAGGCCGCCGAGATAGTGGCCGGGGACTGCACGCCCTTGGACGGGTGGGTCCAGCGCAGCAGCGCCTCGAAGCCGGCGATCTCGCCGCTCCTGAGGTCCACCTTCGGCTGGTAGAAAGGCAGGATCCACCGATGGGTGAGCGCATCGCGGGCGAGGCTCAGCATCGAGAGGCGCTTCTGCATCTCCAGCCGCATCTTCGGACGAAAGATCTTGAGGTTGGCGCGGCCTGCCGCCTTGGCGGCGTAGAGCGCGACGTCGGCGTTCTTGAGGAGCACGGCACGGTCCGTCCCCTGCGACGGGAACAGGCTGGCGCCGATGCTCGCCTGGCATTCGAGGACGCGGCCGCCATGAACGCAGGGCGCGCGGAGCCTGGCGAGGATCGCCTCGACCGCCCCGGCGATCGCATCCTCGTCGCCGGCCCCGGCGAGCAGCACCGCGAACTCGTCGCCGCCGAGGCGCGCGACCATGTCTTCGGGCCGCAACGCGGCGCGGATGCGCTCGGCGAAGGTGCAGAGCAAGGCATCGCCGGCGTCGTGGCCCAGCATGTCGTTGATCCGCTTGAAATCGTCGACGTCGAGGAGGAGAATGCCGAAGCTCTCGCCTGCGGCCTCCGCGGCGAAGATCGCCTCGTCCATCCTTTTCTGGAAGCAGGAACGGTTCGGCAGGCCGGTGAGCGCATCGTGGGTCGCCGCCCAGCTCGCTTTGTCCTCGGCGATCTTCTGGTCGGTCAGATCGCGCGAGATGACGATGATGCGCGCCGCCTTGCCCTCCTCGTCCCGGACCGGCGCGATCATGATGTCCCACCAGCGCCCGGCGTCGCCGTGCTGGACGAGGATGCGCGCCTGCTCGCCGGCCTGGGCCGCGGCCAGCGCTTCTGCGGCCCGGCTGCGGCCCGGCTCCTCGAAGCGCACGCCCCAGGTCTCGCCCACCAGCTCGGCATGGTCCTCGACCCCGTAGGTGCGCATCGTGGCCCGGTTGGCGAACAGCCGGCGGCCGTCGAGATCGAGCACGGACATGCAGTCCGGGCTGGCCTCGATAATCCCCCGGCTGAGCCGCTCGCTCGCGTCCAGCGCGGCCTCGGCAAGGATCAGCTCGTGAATGTCGGTGCAGCTGCCATACCATGCGGCGATGCTGCCGTCGTCGCGGCGGTGAGGCCGGCCGCGGCTCAGGATCCAGCGATATTCGCCGCTATGGTGGCGGATCCGGTATTTCGCCTCATAATCCTCGCCGGTCGCCAGCGCCTGCCGCCAGCGGGCATCCGCCTCGACGCGGTCTTCCTCGTGAACGAAGTCGATCCGCTTCGGCGCGTTGGGCGCATTGAGGTCACGGCCGGTGAAGGCGGCCCATTGCCGGCTGAAGCGCGGCGTGGCGGTCTTCACATCGTACGACCACAGCATCTGTGGGACGGCGTCCAGCTGCTCGTGGAGCCCGGCGGCCCGGCGGCTCGCTTCGGCCTCGGAGTCGCGGAGGGACAGCTCGAGCCGCTTCTCGGCGCCGGCGTCGGTGATCACGCCTTCGAGGAACATCGGCGCGCCGTCTTCGCCGTAGACCGCGCGGCCATGCTCGCGGACCCAGCGCAGCTCCCCGCAGCGGTGGACGATCCGGTAGCAAAGGCTGAAGCTGCGCCGCGCGGCGACCGCGGCGGCGACCTCGGCCTCGACCGCGGGAAGATCGGCGGGATTCATGATCTCCGCCCACGCTTTCTCCTGCTCCAGCGTTTCGGCCCCGTAGCCGGTCAGCGCCTCGACGCCCTGCGATACGAACGACATGCGCCAGGGCGTCCCGACCGTGCAGCGGTAGACGATCCCGGACAGATTGCCGACGAGATGGTGGAATTGGCGGCGGGACTCGCGGAGCGCTTCCTGCGCGTCGAACAGCGCGGCGCGGAGCGCGGCAGCCTCGTCCCGCGGGTCGGCCGGTGTCGCCTGGAGGGCGCTGGGATCGACGCGCAGCACCGCCTCAGCCTCCGCGCCCGCTCGGGCGGCCCGGCCGCTGTGGCCGCGGCCCGGCTCGATGCTCTTGCCACCCCATCGGGCCCTTGTGCCGAAAAGCAGTTAAGCAAGGCTTGCGAGCCGACCCCGTTTTATTGCGGGTGAGGAACGACGCCGAGCGCACGAAGCCCCTTCTCCCGATGCGCTCGGGCAGGCTAACGGCGCCGCCATGACCGACACCGATTCGTACGCGTTCACCGTCGAGACCGCCGCCGAGGGCGCTGCGACCTCCTTCACCGTGACGGCCTATGGCGAGCAGCGCCGCTATCGCGTCGCAGGCTGCGAGCAGGCCGATTACAGCGCCTTCTTTCGCGAGCTCGCGCGCGATTTCGGGACCCGGGTGCCCCATATCTACGAGGAGCCCGCCGACGCCGCGGCCGACGGGCTCCGATGGCGCCCGCTGATCACCGAAAATATCAGCCCGCGCATCCTGTCCGGCTATGGCGACCCCGCCGTGCTCAAGACGGACCAGGGCTGGATCCTCGTCGCCACATCCAACGATGCCCCCGATGCCTTTCCCATCCTGCGCTCCGCGGACCTCGAGACCTGGGAGCATGTCGGCTTCGTGTTTCCCGAGGGCGAGGCGCCGGAGTGGACCGCCACGGGCGCCAAGGTCGCCGATTTCTGGGCACCCGAAATGGTCCGCGTGGGCGATGAATATTGGGTGGTCTATACTGCCCGAGAGAAATCGAACGCGCTCGCCATCGGTCTCGCCAAGAGCCGCTCGCCCACCGGCCCGTGGCGCGACACGGGCCGGCCCCTGGTCACCGGCGGCGTCACCCTCTTCCCATCTTCCGAGCCGTCGCAGGGCCAGCCAGCGCAGAGCGGCGGCGTCATCGATTCCCACATCCTGATCGATGAGAAGGGCGATCCCTGGCTGTTCTGGAAGCGCGACACCAACGGCCTCTGGCCGCGTCCGCTCGCCGCCTTGCTCCGCGACCGGCCCGAGCTAATTCCGCAGCTGTTCGCGAGCGACGAGGATCGGCGCACGGCAGCCTTCGCGGCCGGTGTGGTCGCCTGGTCCAACGGCCGCCGGCCGATGGAGCGCTTCTTCCTGATGCAACCGCTGATCGAGGCTGCGCTTGGCAACTGGCCGCAGGTCCGCGCCGCGCTCGATCTGTGCCCGGAAGCGAAGCACATCGTGGCGGCGATGCGCACCCCGATCCTCGCGCAGCGGCTCGCATCCGATGGGGCGTCGCTGATGGGCGATCCTGCCGAAGTCCTCGCCAACGATCTCGACTGGGAGGGCCATCTGATCGAGGGCCCCTGGGTGACGCGCCAGGCCGGCCGCTACTGGCTGTTCTACGCCGGCAACGATTTCTCGACCCCGGCCTACGGCATCGGAGTCGCCGTCGCCGACCATCCGCTCGGTCCCTACCGCAAGCAGGAGGAGCCGCTGCTGAGATCGACGCGGACCTGGTGGGCGCCGGGCCACGCCTCGGTCGCGCCGGGTCCGGACGGCGCGCCGCAACTCTTCTTCCACGCCTTCTTCCCGGGCAAAGGCGGCTACAACGCCTTCCGCGCTTTGCTGACGGCCAAGCTGCGCTTCACCGCCGATCGCGTCGAGCTTGCCTGACACGCCTCAATAATCGGGCTCGAGCAGCCCCTCGATGACATGATGCTGCACCACCGGCTCGAGCCGGTCGACGATCCGGCAGCTCAAATGGTCGCGGACGCGCGGCGGCAGCGCCTCGTAATAGCCGCGGGTCACCTGGAGGTCGTGATGGGCCGCGTTGGTCGCGTCCGGCGCGTCGGCTCCCACCACCAGCACCGGCCGCGCCTCGTTGGAGCGGTTGGCGGTGCCGCGGTGGACGGTGAGCGCCGATCGGGCGGAGATGTCGCCGCGCTGCGGCAGCTTCTGTACGGCCCGCTCGATATAGCGTCCCCACAGAGCGCGCGGGGGGAACATGCCCTTGGGACAGCCTTCGAACTCGTCCCATTGCGTCCCCGGTGCGATCTCAAACGGACCGTGCTCGGGCCGCGTGTCGACCGCGGTCAGGTTGAAGGCCAGGGAATTGAGCCGCCGGTCTCGGGTCATTGCGAGCGGAACGGCGAAGTCGCGGTGCCAGGGCTGGTCGGCCGCGCCTGGAAAGGGGATGTCGAAGCCGAGCTCGACGATCCGATAGTCACGGGTCAACACCGCCTCGGCGACGGCGACGAACCAGGGATGGGTGACGATGTCTATGAAGCCGCGGATCCGCTCGGGCTGAACCTCGACATACCAGCGCTGCGGCCCGCGCGGCAGCGACCCGCCCGGCACGGCCTGGGCCTCTTCGAACAGGATCTCGATGTCCTCGCGTATCCGGTCCGCCCACTCCGAGCTGAACGCGCCCCTGAGGCCGATGATTCCCTCGCCGTAGAGGCCGCCCATGATCCCGGCGACGTCGTAGCTTTCGCTTTCGTCCGACCGCACGATGCCTCCGCGATTTCGCTCCCGCCTCAGTCTAGCAGCTTCGTTCCGCGATGCGAGGCACCGGGCGCCTAGAATTGGAAATCACTGGCAGTAAGGACGATGGGGCCGGCGAGCAGGATGTGGATGTCGGCGGTCGCGTCACCGTCCAGATCGGCGAACACCGCCGTAGATCCGGCGGCCTCGTCGACGACCGCGCGCACTTCGCCGGCGCTGCCGCTGAAAGCCGCATCGCCGACGAACTGGAAAGCGACCCCGCCGGCCGCGAGCGCGGAGAAATCGATCCGGTCGCCGTCGGACTGGGAGAAGTCGGCGATCAGGTCGGGCTGCCCGCCGGAATCGTCCGAAGCGATGAAAAGGAACAGGTCGGCGCCCGCGCCGCCCTCGAGGACGTCGCCGCCCCCGCCGCCCGCAAGCCGGTCGTCGCCCTCGCCGCCGGCGAGGCCGTTGCGCCGGGCGTCGCCGGTCAGCTCGTCGGCGAAGGACGTGCCGGTCACCTGCTCGAAGCCGGCGAGCGTCTGAGTCTCGCCGCCGACGATCGCTTCGCCCGCAGCGAGATCGACGACGATCCCGGCACCGAGGCCCGAATAATCCAGAATGTCGTCGCCGTCGCCGCCGTCGAGCGCGTCCGCTCCGGCCGAGCCGAGGACCCAATCCTCGCCCTCACCCGCGTCGATGCGATCGGCGCCCGCACTGCCCCCCAGAATGTCGTCCTGAGCGGTCCCGACCACCTCCTCGATCCCGGTCACGCTCTGCTCGTCTGCGCCGACTTGCGCATTGCCGGCCGCCAGATCGACCTTCACGCCGCCGTCGAGCCCCGAATAATCCAGGCGGTCGATGCCCTCGCCCCCATCGATCACGTCCGCGCCGGTCGAGCCCATGAAGAGATCGTCGCCGCCGCGCCCCTCGAGCTTGTCCGCTCCGGTTCCGCCCGCCAGCCGGTTCGCGCTGGAATCGCCGGAGAGGACGTCGTCGAAATCCGTGCCGATCACGTCTTCGAGGCCGAGGACATGCTGGAGGTCGCTGCCGACCCGCGCGAAACCGTTCGCCAGGTCGACGGTGGCGGCGAGCGCAAGCTCCGAAAGATCGAGCAGGTCGCTGCCCTCGCCGCCGTCGAGTTCGTCCTCGCCCAGGGAAGCCATCAGCACGTCGTCGCCGCCACCGGCGGCAAGGCGGTTGGCGCCGGGGTCGCCGCGCAGGGAGTCGGCGAATGCGGTTCCTGTCACGTCCTCCATGCCGGCGATCGCCTGCGTGTCGGCACCGACTTGCGCCGAGCCGGCGGCGAGATCGACCCGCACCCCCGAAGCGAGGCCCGAATAATCGAGGCGGTCCACGCCATCGCCCCCGTCGAGCGTGTCCGCACCGGCCGAGCCGACGATCAGGTCGTCGCCGCCCCCGCCGGCGACGTCGTCCGCGCCCTCGCCGCCGTCGAGACGGTTGGCGTCGTCGTCGCCTGCGATAAGGTCGTCCTGGCCGGTGCCGGTGACCTCCTCGATCGCAGCGAGCTGCTGGAGGTCGTCGCCCAGCTGCGCCTCGCCCGCGGCGAGGTCGACGCGGACGCCGAACGCGAATCCGGAATAATCAACCCGGTCCCTGCCCTCTCCGCCGTCCAGGGCGTCGGCGCCGACCGAGCCGATCAGCAGATCGTCGCCGCCGCCGCCCGCGATCCGGTTGGCGCCCGTGCCGCCGGCCAGAACGTCGTTGAATGCGGTTCCGGTCGCATCCTCGAAAGCCGCGAGCATCTGGAGGTCCGAGCCGAGCAGAGCGGTCCCGGCAGCGAGGTCGAGTTCGATCCCGGCACTGAACGCGGAATAGTCGATCCGGTCCGTTCCCTCTCCGCCGTCGAGCGCGTCGGCGCCTTCGGTGCCCAGGATCAGGTCGTCGCCGAGGCCCGCGGAAACGATATCCGCGCCTCCGGCACCGCCGATGCGGTCGGCTCCATCGCTTCCCGCGATCTCGACATGGCCGTCGGCGAATGCCCTCGCGCTGTGCCCCTCGCCCGCTTCGAAGGCGAGGCGGCGATCGGCGAAGACGACCTCCACACGGTAGCTTCCGCCATAAGGAAGCCCGATCAAGAGCTCGTACTGATTCTGGTTCATATAGCCCGAGCCGCTTTCGACGGCGCGCGCCAGGACGGTCTCGGGATGGTCGGGATGGACGAGCGTCACCACCCTTCCCTGCTGGTTCTCCTCGCCGCCGGAGCCGAGCACATTCAGCGCGAGCGTACTTCCGCCCTCGCCGACGTTCGGAAACAAGGCGAAGGCGGCCTGGTCGGCGCGGGCGAGCATGTCGATCCGCCGGTCCTTGTCGGCGTCGAAGAAAGCGAGGGCGTCGATATGGAAGTCGGCCGCGATGTCGGCGCGGACGAAGCGCCCTTCGAAATTGAGGAACATGGCCGCCCCCAGGGGCACGTTGCGGGTGACGACGTCTTCCCAGCCGTTGCCATCGACGTCGTAGACGTTGATCGACACGCCGGGCGTGAAGTCCCCGGAGCCGAGCTGGCCGCGGCTGACGAAGCGTCCGCCGCTCCATTCGTAGAGCGCCGGCCCCGCATGCTCGTCCATCAGGACGAGGTCGAAGTCCCCGTCATTGTCGTAGTCGAACAGCTTCGCGCCTTCGTCGAAGCGCTGCGGATCGAGCACGATTTCGTCGAAATGCATTCCCTTGTTCAGGAACAGGTGGCTGGCGGTGAACAGATCGATGCGGCCGTCGAAATCCATGTCGAGCGCCTGCGCGCCCTCGACGCGGAGGGACGGCGGCTGCTCGGCGAGCCCGACGCCGAACTCCCCCGCCCGGTTTTCGCCGAGCAGGCCGTTCTCGTTGAACAGGAGGTGGGTCGAGGGCGAAGTGCCGGCGTGAGTGTAGACCGGGACGAAGACGTCGAGGTCGCCGTCATTGTCGAAATCGGCCGCGAGGATCGTCTCGCCGAAGCCGTTGACGTCGCGGCGCTCGACCGCGCGGTCGAATCCGCCCGCGCCGTCGCCGTAAAGAACGAGGCCGAAGGAGAGCGGGTCGGTCACGGCCGAATAGACGTTGAGCATTGCGTCGACATTGCCGTCCCCGTCCAGATCGAAAATCCGCGCGTCGCGGTTGGACCGGCCCGGCCAGGCGGCGAGCGCGGCATCGACGGCCGGATTGCGCACGAACCCCCCGGCCCTGTCGCTGAGAAAGCCGAACGGCTCGAGCCAGCCGTCGCCGTCGAAGTCGGCGACCGCCGGCATCAGGAACTGCCGCGGGAAGGTGCCTATCGTCACCGGCGCGCCGAGCGGGACGTCGGCGACCCCCGGGTCGGCCGCACCGCGGACGAACAGGCGCAACGTCTCTGCCGCAGATTCGCCCCCGCCCGTCGTCAGATAATCGAATCGCTCGGCAGCAATCTCGCCGGCGAGCAGGCGCTCGGTATCGGGATCGGAATTGTCGAGCTCGTAGGTCCAGGCCCCGTCGCCGGCGACGGTGAGCGTGCCGTAGAGTCCCGCCACGGTCACCGGCGAGCCGTCGTCCGGCACCGCAATCCCGCCGATCGCGGAGAGGGAAAGACCGTCGGCGTCTGCGAGCAGGTCACCCGCAGCCGTGGCGACGGCGCCGTCCTCATCGAGGATCGGAGCGGGTGCTACCGTCAGCAGATAGTCGCCCGCGGCGCCTGCGGCGGCGAGGGCGACATAATGGGTGCCTGAGGAGGCGGCCGTGAAAGCGAGCACCGTCTCGGCCGCCGCGCCCGACGGATTGAGGAAAGCCAGCAGCTGTCCCGGCGCCTCGTGGATGCGGATTTGGGCATCGAGCGGCGCTTCCATCCCATCGAGGACGAACGCATAGCTCTGCCCCGCCGCGAGTTCGACGCCGTACCAGTCCCGATCGGACGGCGTATCGAACCGGCCGGCGGCGTGCCCGTCCACGGCCAGCGCATGGCTCTGCTGTTCGCGCCCGAACAGCGAGTCGCCGCTGCGGCCCTCCTGGATCCCGTTGGCGAGCCAATGGCCGAAAGCGCTCGCGACGCCCACGCCGGAAGCGCCGAGATCGGAATTGGAGAGCAGATAAGCGACCGGATCGAAACCGCCGGTGGGAAGGCCGGCGGCGAGGCCCTTCTCGACATAATGCCGGGCGAGCGCGGCGGGATCGAGGCCGACTTCGCGCACCGCTTCGGCATTGGCCGCGGCATAAGCGACGGTGTCGAAGCCGGACGTGGCGCGTCCCTCGCCGATCCCCCGCGTCACCCAATGGAGGCTGAGCGCGGAGACGTCGGCGCCATAGAGACGGGCCAGGTCGGGATTGGCCGCGCCATAATTGTAAGCGTCGAATCCCGCCGTGGGTCGTCCGGCCGCCGCGCCGACGGTGACGAAGTGGGTGGTGAGCGCACCCGGATTCCAGCCGTGGCTGCGGACGAGATCCGGGTTGGCCGCGGCATAGGCCAGCGCATCGAAGCCGGCGATCGGCCGCCCCTCGGCGAAACCGGCGCTGACGAAATGGTCCTTGAGTTGCACTGCGTCGCCGCCGAAGGCGCGCGCCAGATCGGGGTTGGCGGCGGCGTAGGCGATCGGATCGAAGATTGCGGTTTTGAGTCCGGCTCTGGCACCCTCGATCACAAAATGCCGGGCGAGCGCCGTGGGATCGAGCCCCAGATCGCGGCCGACGGCGGGATTGGCCCAGGCATAGCCGAGCGCGTCGAAGCCGCTGGTCTTGAGCCCCGCCTTGAGCCCGGTGGCGACATAATGGGCGGCGAGCGCCTGCGCATCGGCGCCGTAGAGCCGCGCCAGATCGGGATTGGCGGCGGCATAGGCGATCGCGTCGAAGCCGCCGGTCGCCCGCCCCTCCTGCACGCCGCGGGTCACATAATGGGTGAGCAGGGCCGGGACGTTGGCGCCGAAGGCGCGAACCAAATCCGGATTGGCGGCCGCATAAGCGATCGCGTCGAAGCCGCTCGTCTTGAGTCCCGCTCTGGCCCCCTCGGTGACGTAGTGGAGCGCCAGCGCTGACCCGTTCGCGCCATAGGTCCTGGCGAGCTGAGGGTTGGCGGCGGCATAGGACAAGAAGTCGAAGCCGCTCGTCGCGCGGCCTTCGTCGGCGCCGCTGCCGAGCCAATGGAGCGTGAGCGAGGCGGGGCTGGCCCCGAAAGCCCGGGCGAGGTCCGGATTGGCGGCGGCATAAGCGATCGGATCGAATCCGCCTGTCGGCAGCCCGGCCTTGGCGCCGATGCTGATGAAGTGGTTGGTCAGCGCGGCGGAGTCGGCGCCGAACTGGCGCGCCAGATCGGGATTGGCCGCGCCGTAGGCCAGCGGATCGAAGACGCCGATCTTGAGCCCGGCGCGGGCGCCGTCGCTGACATAATGCAAGGCGAGCGCCTTGGCGTCGACGCCGAACTGCCGCGCCACCGCCGGGTTCGCCGCCGCATAACCCAATGCATTGAACCCCATCGCCGGCCGCCCCTCGTCGACGCCGGTACCGACCCAGTGGGTGGTGAGGCGCGCGACGTCGGCGCCGAACACGCGGGCGAGATCCGGGTTGGCGGCGGCATAAGCGATCGCGTCGAAGCCGCTCGTCGGCCGCCCGGCGGCGAAGCCGGACTTGAGATAGTGAAGCGTGAGCTGGGTGGCGTCGAAATGGTAAAGCCGAGCCAGATCGGGATTTGCCGCCGCGTATGCAATCGGATCGAAGCGATTGGGATCGCGGCCCTCGCTCTTGCCCGATGTCTCCCAGTGCCGGCGGCCGAGCTCGGCGTCGGCGCCGAACGCGCGGATCAGGTCCGCGTAGGACGCGATGTACCGCAGGGCATCGAATTCTGGCACTACTCACTCCACCCGCTGGACAACCGGTCCCTGTACCCGGATGGCCCCCGCCACGGCGTGCCCGGCTCAGCCCGATCTGCCCCGATCGGAAATGTCCACGGCAAGCGCCGCCGGCACAATGGCAGACGCGGCGGGTGGAGCAACCGGAAAAGCCGGGAAATCCAGATCGTTTCGGCTTTGCGTTGCAGCGGCGCAACGCCCGGCCGGAGTCGGGAAGGACGAGCGCCAGCCGTTGCGCCACCGCGGCGATTGACGAAGAGCCCGCTTCCGCTAAGGGTTTCGATTCCTTGACGGACTGCCGCCCGCGGCACGCGGGGCAGACGCGCTACGGGAGAGCAGGCCCATGCCCCTCGGCTTTGTCACCGAAGAAGAACAGGTCAACACCACGACCTCCGGCAACCAGCGCGCGCCGGCCATGACCGCGCTTCCGGGCGGCGGCTACGTGACGGTCTGGGCATCGGACACGGGAGACGGCTCGGGCAAGGCGATCCTCGGCCAGCTCTACAACGCCAACGGCGTCAAGGTGGGCGGCGAATTCCTGATCAACACCACCACCGCCGGCGATCAGGACTTCCCGGACGTGGTTTCGGTGCAGGCAGAATCGGGCGCGCCGGCGGCGGGTTTCTTCGTCGTCTGGCAGAGCCAGGAGGGAGCGGGGACCGTGATCCGCGGCCGCCGCTTCAACGAGGATGGCACGCCGGCCCTCAAATTTGCGAACGGCCTCGGCACGACGTCGGACGATTTCCTGATCCCCGGTTCCGAGGGCGGATACAAGCCCGTGGCCGGGACGATATCGGCAGGCAGCAATCGCCTGGCGATCGTGTGGGAGGCGCCGAGCGGCGACGGCGACGGCACTGCGATACTGATGGCGCGCTACAGGGTCCAATTCTCCTTGAGCGGCCCGGAAGTCGTCAACAGCACCACGGCCGGCGACCAGCACGATCCCCGCATCGCCAATGACGCAAATAGCGGCACCATGGGCATCGTCTGGGAATCGCAGGAACCGACCGGAGACGTCATTCGCGGACGCGCAGCATTCCCACAAGGCTTCACATCGGCGGATTTCGTACTGAGCGAGGGCGTGGGACAGGATGAGTCCCTGCCGAACGTGACCCGGCTCAGCGATGGCTCCTTCATGGCGATCTGGAACTCGGGCACGAATATCGAGGGGCGGCGGTTCGGCGCGTTTTTCCCGGGCGGTCCGCTGGGCTCCTCGGTCGTCCTCAACAGCACCCCGGGCGGCGTGGTCGACCGGTCGGACCTCACGGCCCTCCCCAACGGCGAATTCATCGTCTCCTATTTCACCTATGACGGCGACGACGGTAGCTCCTACTCGATCCGCGCCGAGCGCTTCTCGGCGGTCGGCGGCACGATCGCATCTCAATCGACGGAGTTCTTCGTCCCGCAGAATCGCGGCTTCGCGCAAATCAATCCCAACATCATCCGGCTGAACGGCGGCAACATGGTCGTCGCCTGGTCGTCGGAAGCCGCCCAGATCGGCAATTTCGAGGTCAAGCAGCGCCTGCTCAACCTCGACGCGCCGGCGGGCACCTCGGGCGACGACGTCATCAACGGCACCGAAGGCCCGGATGTGCTGAGCGGCCTCGGCGGGAACGACACGATCAACGGCCTCGGCGGCAACGATCTGATCGACGGCGGGCCGGGCGACGACGTCATGGACGGCGGCGCCGACACCGACACCGTCACCTACGCCTCGGCGACCGGGCCGGTGACCGTGACCCTCGCCTCGGCATCGGCCCAGAACACCGTCAACGCCGGCAGCGACACCCTCTCGAACTTCGAGAACCTCACCGGCTCGCCTTATGCCGACACGCTGACCGGCGACGGCAATGCGAACGTGATCGACGGCGGCGCCGGGGCCGATGCGATGGTCGGCGGCGTCGGCAGCGACACCTACGTCGTCGATCAGGGCGACGGCCTCGGCACCGGCGACACGATCACGGAAAATCCCGGCGAAGGCGCGGCCGACGGGGTCCGCACCGGCGTCGCGACCTACACCATCCCGGTCAATGTCGAAAACCTCACCGCCACCAATATCGCGACCCACGATTTCCGCGGCAATTCCGCCGGCAATGTCATCACCGGCGGCGGCGGACGCGACGTGATCCGGCTCCAGGAGGGGGGCAACGACAACGCCAACGGAGACGAGGGCAACGACACTTTCTATTACGGGGCGACCTTCGACAGCGCCGACGCGGTCGACGGCGGCGGCGGCGTCGACGCGATCATCCTCCAGGGCGACTACAGCGCCGGCGTGACGCTCGCTCTGGGCGGCGTGGCCAACGTCACCGACGTCGAATCGCTCTCGCTCGCGCCCGGCAACTACACCGCCTACGGCGACCCCGGGACGGGCACCTACAGCTACAATCTCACCACGCACGAAGGCAATGTCGCCGCCGGCGCGATCCTCAAGGTCAACGCTTTCCTCCTTCGCGCGGGCGAGAATCTGACCTTCAACGGCGCGGCCGAGGGCAATGGCAGGTTCATGATCCTCGCCGGCCAGGGAAGCGACGCGCTCACTGGCGGCGCCCAGAACGACCTGTTCATCTCCGGCCATGACGGCCGCTTCGGCGCCGGCGACAGCGTGACCGGAGGCGGCGGCTACGATTCCGTCTACCTGCGCGGCGACTATGCGATCGATTTCAACGCCGTCGGCTTCACCTCCGCCTTGGCCGGCGTCGAGAGCGTCACGCTCGGGGGCTATTCGGACGTCCAGTTCATCGGCGGCGGCGACGGCGAGTTCGATTACGCGATCGTCTGGAACGACGCCCTGCTCGCCGCCGGGACGATCACCTTCAACGGCAGCAGCCTGAGCGCGGCGGAGACGATGGCGTTCGACGGCAGCGACGAGG
The DNA here is from genome assembly GCA_034668525.1 of Sphingomonadales bacterium. Classification (GTDB taxonomy): domain Bacteria; phylum Pseudomonadota; class Alphaproteobacteria; order Sphingomonadales; family Sphingomonadaceae; genus Allosphingosinicella. The sequence goes on along the minus strand of JAXDPC010000277.1, from coordinate 1,912 downwards.
CAAGCGCCGGATTCCGCCTCTGGGGCGGCGCCGCGGCGGACACGCTCGCCGGCGGCGACGGTGCCGATCTCCTTTATGGCGGCGTCGGCGCCGACACGCTGACCGGCAATGGCGGCAACGACGTCTTCCGCTACCAGTATCTGAGCGAGTCGACCCTGGCCGCGAGCGATACGATCGCCGACTTCGCCTCCGGCGACCTGATCGACCTGTCCTATATCGACGCGGACGCCGGGACGCCCGCGCAGAACGACGCCTTCATCTTCATCGACGACGACGCCTTCACCGTCGGCCAGGCCGGCCGGCTGCGCGCCGAGAACGTGCCGACGACGAACAATTGGATCGTCCAGGGCGACGTCGACGGAAACGGCATTGCCGACTTCCAGATCCTGGTCACGGTCAGCGACAGCCACACCCTGACGGGGGCCGATTTCGTCCTCTAAGGCAGGATCAGGCGGAGGCGCCGGGCCGCCGCGGCCGTTGCTTCGCCAATACGGACTTGATCAAGAGCCGCTCCGGCGCGCCGGGATCGAAAGGCGGGTCCGCGCCCGCCACCGCCTGGGCGATGAGCGCCTCGACGCCCGGCTCATCGATCGCCTCGGGGCTGGTGAGCCGGATATGGCGGACCTTATTGCCCTCTCCCTTGAGCAGCCCCTGCGGATCGGAGAGGCCCGCGGCGTGGAGGAAGAACAGGTTCACCCAGCGCGGATAGACGGCGAGCGACAGCACCGCGCGCGAGACCTTTTCGCTCGGCCCGAAGCCGATCGCGAGCGCGTTGTAATTGTCGTAGACCATCGCCGTCGCGCCGGGCAGGCGGCGCCGCAGCTTGCCCAGCAGCGCATGGGCCAATGCCTCCACATCCGGCGAGAATTTGGCCAGGAAGCCGTCGAGCTGGTGCTGCGCGTCCGCCATGCGCCTCCTTTAGCGCATTCAGCCCAGGACTCCGAACACGCCGATCAGCACCGGATCGCCGGTCGCGCGCGGATTGGCGCGGATCGCGGCTTCCTCGCGGCCGATGGCGCGATAGATGCCGCGCGCCGCGCTCTCCGAGACGTGGCGCTGCAGACCTTGGAAATCGACGCCGGTGGCGGTGCGCACGACCTGGTTGAGGATGCCGTTGTCGAGGCTGCGCAGCGCATTGCCGACGCCGGGGAACATGGCGTCGACGATCGCATTGCCCATGCTGCGCTCGAGCAGGTCGGTCGCCGCGGTCGGGCCGCCGCGGACCAGCGATACGGCGTCGGAGAAGCTCATGCTGCGGACGGCGTCGTAGACGAGCGGAGCGGCGGCCTCGGCGGCGTTGGCGGCGGCGCGGTTCATCAGCCTCAGCAGCTGGTTCTGGACCAGAGGCGTGCGCAGCAGCGCGCCCGCGATCGCGCCGGACTGCGGGAGCGGGATGCGCGCGAGCTCGTCCTCGAAAAAGCCGTTCTCGTTGAGCAGCCGGGCGAAGGCACGCTGCGAGGAGAGGGTGAGCAGCCGGCGGATCGCGTCCTCCATGCCGAAGCCGGGCAGCGACGCGCAGCCGGGCAAGGCGAGCAGGGGGAGAGTGCAGCATGCGCCGAGCAGGCGGCGGCGGGAAAGCGACAGGTCCATGGCTTCACTCCGAACCGGGAAGGGACGGAGGGGAAACGGTCGCGTCGGAGCTATGTTGCACGTCGGCGCTCTTGCCATTGGGCGGCGCCGCTTCGATCAAGGCGGCATGTCGCGCGCGCGCCTGCCTTTCCTCGGCCTCGTCCTGCTTGTCGCGGTGGCGGCGGCCTTGCGTTTCTGGGGGATCGGATCGCGCGCCTTGTGGCTCGACGAAAGCTACAGCGCCTGGTTCGCCGCGCTCGAGTGGCGCGCGCTGTGGCTGGAGACGCCGCGCTATGAGGTGCATCCGCCCTTCTTCTATTCGCTGCTGAAGCTGTGGATCGGC
>JAXDPC010000276.1:0-5457 GCA_034668525.1 Sphingomonadales bacterium | reverse complement strand
AGGACCATCGCGCCGCGCTGCGCGAGGTGGAAACCTTGTGGGGCGCGGCCGAGGGAACGCCGGAGGGCGACCGCCTCGAAGTCCTGGCGACGCTCGTCGAAGCCTATGAGGAGCGGCGCTGGCCGGTCGAGAGGTAGAGCAGATGAGCGAGCCGGCGATCGCATTCGAGGAAAGCAGCGGAAACGTCTTCGAGGATATCGGCTTCGACCGGCCGACCGCGGCGCGGCTCGCCCACAAGGCCGATCTCGTCGGCGTGCTGCACCGCGTCCAGCAGGAGCGGGGCCTCAGCCAGGCGGCCTTCGCCCGCCTGGTCGGCATCCCCCAGCCGCGCCTCTCGCAGCTCTACAACGGCCGGATCAGCGGCATCTCCACCGACAAGCTCCTCGACGCGATCGCGCAGCTCGGCGGGCATGTGACCATCCGCGTCGAGGCGCATCCGGCGCCGGGCGATGCGGGGCGGGTGGAACTGAAGGTGGCGTGAGCTCTACGCACCGAGCTCCTAATAAGGCAGTACAGTTACGTGACTGTCACTGCTTTGTACCTAGGTTTCTTCGGCCTCGAAACGAGCCTAGCTCTTGGGTCCACCAGCGGGGCCGCTGAATGAACATCGGTTACTGTATATGCCTTGGCTCCCCCATCCTCGCGATGGACCCACGCATCCACACTGTAGACCACTTTCAGCGGATTCTTGGCTCCCCGAACCATCCGATCCTTAAGCTTGTTGATTCCCTCGGCAAAATAGACTGGTAGCGGCTTGTCGCTCACCGCCTCAATAACTCCACGGTCGCCTGTCTGCCCCTTTGCCTTTGCGGGCCCCCTATTCGCCTGATGCAGTATCATTTGAACCTTTTCGAGGAAGTTGCGCTGCTGCTCAGGTCCGGTCACTGCTGGAGTAGGGACCGCCGTTAGCTCGACGTACCGCTCAGCGTTTATCACTGCACGGTCTATCTCCTGAGTACCGTAGCTGGCTTCGAGCTCCACCACTCGTTCATTTGTTTTGCTGCGATACTTCACGTGGGCGAGCGAAAAAGCCGCATTCTGGCGACCCGCGAGAGGCTTGATGACCTCCGCCAACTCGGCCGCAATGCTAGGCACATCCGTTGAAGGCGCCACGGGCTTCTCGACTTCGGCGAAACCGTCAATTGCCTTTTTCAGTTTCCGGGCGAAGTCGGATAGCGCCGTAGCGGAACTTACGTATGGGATAGCTTGGTTCATAAGTGGAAGGAAGGGCGCAAGAACGGCGATGATGCTGCCTGAGCGGAGCTCGGTTACAGAAAGTCGCTCGTCACCTCGAGAAAGCCGTGAATAGATCACATCAATGGCAGAGAAACTCGTCGCGAGGTCGCGAAGGGCTATTGGTCCACCAGCTTCAAACCGAAACTCGACCGCTTCCCGATCAAATCGGCTTCCCACAGGGACAATCCTTCGACGTGCACGAGCAGCCATCATGATCCTCCGCTTCCTCAGTCGCGCCGGTTCCGAATTCTATCATGGACTCCTTGCACCGGCTTTGTCCCAAGAGGATGCGTAGTGGACAGCTATGCCACTCGCCTCAGCAGGTCCACGGGCTCCGCACCTAGCACCCGCGCGATCAGAATGAACTCCACGACTCCGATCTTGCGCTCCCCCCGCTCGTAGTTAGACACGAAGGTCTGCGTTCGCCGCAGCGCTTTGGCGAGCTCCCCCTGCGTCAGCCCGGCGGCCTTGCGGGCTTCGACGAGCACCTGGCGCAGCTTCAGCGCCAGCTCGTCCCGCTCGTCCATCGCCCCGGCCATGAGGCGGGCGTATTCGGAAACTAGATATATTCAAAAATGTCGTGAGTTTGGACCTTTCTCAAAGCACCGGCGCCCCCGCCCCCAGCGCCGCCTTCAGATACCCCTCCATCCGCGCCACCGCCTCGCCGGATAGGCCCAGCAGGATCAGGCGCCGGTCGGCGGGGTCGGCGGCGGCGGTGGCGAGGCCGTCGGCGAGGAGGGCGTGGGCGATGCGGATCGCGCTGGCGTGCGGCACGGCCGCGGCGCCGGCGAGGCGGGTCTGGGCGATGCGCCTGCCCTCGAGGTGCGCGGCGTAGAGCTCGAGCAGCATCGAGAAAGCGTGGTCGCCGGGCGCGTCGGGGAGGAAGCTCGCGCGCAACCGCCGCGCTGCGATGATGGCGCGGACCTGGGGGGGAGTGATGTCGGGCGAGGGGGAAGAAGGCGGTCCTTCGACAGGCTCAGGACGAGCGGGGGCGGGAGGGACAAGCTCGGGATAGACGGGATAGGAGCGCGCCGCCCGCGCATGGCGGCGTAGCGCCACCGCCGCCTCGTCGAGCGCCCTCGCGATCGCGGCGAGGTCGGGGTGGGGACAGTTACCTGGCGTAACTGTCCCCGATTTCCCAGTCGGCCCCGCCCCCGATCCCCTGCGCGCACTCATCGCTTTCCGCTATATTCGAAAGAAGAATATTCGGAAACCGCAAGTTCCTCTTCCAGCATTCTTTCTCTTCGCGTCTCCGCGCCCTCGCGTGAGAGCGCCTCCAGCAGCGCGTGGGAGGAGCAGCTTCCATAAGTGCCTGAAACTAGGTCCGCATCGGTGCTTTTTGCCTCTTGGCGCTGCCGAGCGGCGGCGACAGAAGCGGCAGGACGCTTGTCCCCTCCAGCGCGGAGCCCCGCGTGAATCTACCGATGACCCTCCTCTCTGCGGCGGCTCTGCTGATTCAAGCCCCTGGCCAGATCGACGCAGAGGGCCTGCCGGTGACGGTCAGGCCGTTAAACGCGATTGTGTATTGCCGCATCGACCGCATCCTGCCCGACCCTTCGTCGCGCCGGGTCGTGCTGTGGGACGCGCCGCGGGATTTTCGGGGACCTCTTCGCCTCACCTTCCCGGGCGAATTCGTCGTGGCCGAGCTACCGCCCGACAGCTCCGAGACGGAGCGGCTGACCGACCTTACCGATGTGCACGCCACCGCCCGGGTGGACCCGCTGCGGTGGAGCGAGAGCGGGGACCGGCTGCTCTTCCGCGTGCGCCATCAGGCCGCCTTGCTGTACGATCCCGCAAGCCGGACATTGACCGCCGCGCCCGAGATGGACCCGCTATGGACGACCGTCCGCATCGAGGCGATGAGCCATGGCGACCTGTCATTCTACCGCCAGCCGCAGCTTCTCGACCAGCTCCGCCGGATCGAGAGCGAAGGCACGTCGGTCCGCACGATCGCGACGCTCGGCCGCGGATCCAAGGCAACCTTCCTCGTCTTCCGCATGGGCAACCGGTTTCGCCTCACCGCCTATGAAGGCGCGCGGCGCTGGGAGACCCGCGTCCCCATCGCCTTCGCCTCGTCCCCGATGCTGCCGCCGGGCGCGCGGCGACCCCTGTTCCTCGGCAGCGAGGCGGCGCAGGGCGTCTTCCTCCCCTACGCTTTGCCCCTGATCGACCGGCGCAGCGGCCAGGTGGTGGGCCGTTACGGCTGGGAGCAGATTCATCTGAGAAACGGCCGCGTCATCGACCTGCAGCCGCATTTCAACCAGCTCATGACCATCCGCGACGCATCGGCCAATGGCGATACGATCTTCGCCCTCGCCGATCTCGAGCGCGAGGTTCGCCTGGTCCGGATCGAGGGCGAGGAGGTGCGCAGCTGGCGGGTCTGCGAGAAGAACGGACGGAGTGGAGGCATGTTGCAGCGGATGACGCGCGACTGGCTGGACGAAGGCACCGCCGTCACCCGCACCCGCGTCGATTTCGGCCCCGTGGGGCGGGCCCCCTTCGGCTTCCTTTATCGCCCCGCCCGCAGCGACGGACGGCTGCTCGTCTATTTCCACGGCGGGCCAACCGCGACTCTCGCCGGTGCGACCGTGCCCAACGAGGTCCGCCAATTCGCCCGGCACGGAATATCGGTGCTCACCGTCGAGCAATCGGGCATGCTCGGCGGTGGGCTCGCTCTGTCGCAGCGGCTGCCCCGGCTCGGCTTCCAGGCCCTGAGGCAGGACGTTGGGGCAGTAACCCGCTGGGTGCGGCGGAGCGGCTTTCGCGAAGCCTATCTGATGGGGACGAGCTTCGGCGGCGCTTCGGCCGTCGTCGCCGCGGTCGACCATTCGGCCAGCTATCGGCACATCTTTCTGATGATCCCGTTCCTGGCCCTGCGCAGCCCGGAACGGACCGTCGATCGTCCGAACTTCGCGGGGCGCCAGGTTGCCGCCGAAAGCCAGCTCGAGTTCGAGGAGACCGTCTACGGAGGCGCGGACGGCCGCCGCCGCTTCGCCGCCGATCTCCAGGCTTATGTCCGGCGGCTGCGCCCGTCGCCGCGCCTCTCTTTCTACTTCGGGGACCGCGATCCGGTCTCGGCCGCCGCCGACCTGCCGCCCGCTTTCGCCGGGCATCCGAGCGTCCTCGTCGTGCGCGGCCACCATGCGAATCTGAGCGACAACACCGAGGTCCGCCGCGACATGCTGTCGGAGCTGGGGATCGCCCCGCCGCCAGACGATCGCGCCCGCCCCGAACCGCCCCGACCAAGGCCCGATTGAGCGGGCAGTGCGCTGCCCCCATCCCGGCCCGCGTCGGCGCCTTTCCTCGCCGGCGCCTCCGCGCGAGGCCCTTTCTTGGAGTGCTTGCCTTTCACCGCCTTTGCCGCGACCATCCGGCAAGAAGGAGGACCCGCCGTGGCCCTGTCGCCGATCCTGCTGCCGCTCGCGCTCGCCGCGGCCTCGCCGCCCGACGGTGAGGCGGAGCGGGGCCTGTGGCTCGGGGGGATCCCGCTCTGCCGGGAGACGGTCGCCGAGGCCCTGGTGACGGCCGACGACATCGACGGGTCCCCCGCTCTGGCGCTGACCTTGCGCCGGGAGCTGCGGGCGGCGCTGGAGCGCGAGACCAAGGGCCGCGTCGGCGAGGTGCTGCCGATCCGGCTCGACGGGCGCATCCTCTCCGCGCCGGTGGTCCGCGAGCCGCTCACCGCCGGCTGGGTCCAGCTGAGCGGGCTCGACGACGTCGCCGCGGTGCGCCGCGCCGCCCTCGCGCCCTGCCCGCGCGGCAGCGCGGGCGGCTAGAGGTCGCGGCCGGCGCGCCTCATTCCCCTTCCCAAGGCCGGGCTGCCGGACGACCGGCTCCTTGTTGGCGGTCCCTTTCCGTGACCGCCTGAAGAATCCCCTTCCCCGGCTCCCTTCGTCTCGCTCAGGACAGGCTTCGCGGCTTCGCGTGAAAACCCTCTTCTCTCCCTGCCCCCCCTCACCGTCTCCGCGTCTCCGCGCGAACCCTTCTCCTTTCACGCGAAGGCGCGGAGGCGCGAAGGAGGAAGCATTTGCCCTTCGGGCGGTTTTGGGCTAGGGGCCCCGGCTTCCAACGCTATCGCTGGAAATCGCGGGAGGTAAGGGCTCGGCCCTGCCGTCTGGACCGCTAAACTTGAAACCCGGCCGGAAGCCCGCTTCCGGACGAACCTACAGAGTGAGACACATGGCAAAGAAGATTACGGGCTATATCAAGCTCCAGGTGCCC
>JAXDPC010000275.1:0-7276 GCA_034668525.1 Sphingomonadales bacterium | reverse complement strand
ACCACCAAGCAGGAGGAGCTGCACGCGACCAACGAGGAGCTGCAGGAGAAGGCCCAGCTGCTCGAGAATGAGAAGAAGCAGGTCGAGGCCAAGAATATCGAGATCGAGATGGCCCGCCGCGCGGTCGAGGAGAAAGCCGAGCAGCTCGCCCTCACCTCGAAGTACAAATCCGAGTTCCTCGCCAACATGTCCCACGAGCTGAGGACCCCGCTCAACTCCTTGCTCATCCTCTCCAAGCTGCTGGCCGACAATCCGCAGGGCAACCTCAACGAGAAGCAGACCGAGTTCGCCCGCACCATCCACTCGGCGGGATCGGACCTGCTCTCGCTGATCAACGACATCCTCGATCTCTCGAAGATCGAATCCGGCACGGTGTCGATCGAGATCGGCGAGATGCCGCTCGCCAGCCTCAAGCAGCACATGGAGCGGACCTTCCGCCAGCTCGCCACCGACAAGCAGCTCGATTTCAACGTCGAGTTCGACGACACGCTGCCGGCCGCGATCCGCACCGACGAGAAGCGCCTCCAGCAGATCGTCCTCAACCTGCTCTCCAACGCCTTCAAGTTCACCGCGCACGGCAGCGTCACCCTCGCCGTGAATTGCGCCGAGGGCGGCTGGAGCCCGAGCCACCCGGTGCTCCGCAACGCCGACAAGGCGATCGAGATCGCGGTCACCGACACCGGCATCGGCATCCCCGAGGACAAGCAGAAATTGATCTTCGAGGCGTTCCAGCAGGCGGACGGAACCACCAGCCGCAAATATGGCGGCACCGGCCTCGGCCTGTCGATCAGCCGCGAGATCGCGCGACTGCTCGGCGGCGAGCTCCAGGTCCGCTCGAAGCCGGGCGAGGGCTCGACCTTCACCTTGTTCGTGCCGCTCCAGGCGCTGGCGCCGACCGTCGCCGCCGCCCCCGGCGGCGCCAGCGCGCGCTACGACAATACCGGCGCGATGGTGCCGACCGCGCTGCCGACCGGCTTCGAGGTCAGCGACGACCGCGACGAGCTGGGCGACGATCCGTTCGTCCTCATCGTCGAGGACGACCCGACCTTCGCCGCGATCCTGCTCGATCTGGCGCGGGGCGTCGGCCTCAAGGGTGTCGTGTCGACCGCGGGTGCCGGGACGCTCGCCATGGCGCGCAAGCTCCAGCCGGACGCGATCACCCTCGATCTCGGCCTTTCCGACATCGACGGCTACGTGCTGCTCGATCTCCTCAAGCACGATCCGCAGACAAGGCACGTGCCGATCCACGTCATTTCCGGCGCCGACAAGCTCGGCTCGGTGATCGACATGGGCGCGTTCGGGGTGACCGAGAAGCCGGCCGAGGAGGAGACTCTGGCCCAGGTCTTCCGCGATCTCGCCGCGCACATCGAGCGGGCCGAGCCGGTCCTGGAGATCGTGCCCAAGGCCGAGACCTCGACCCGCGGCGTCCCCGAGCTTGCCGGCTCCAAGATCCTCATCGTCGACGACGACATCCGCAACATCTACTCGCTGACCAGCGTGCTGGAGAGCTACGACGTCGAGGTGCTCCACGCCGAACGCGGCAAGGACGGCATCCTGATCCTGGAGCAGACGCCCGGCATCGACATCGCGCTCATCGACATCATGATGCCCGAGATGGACGGCTATGAGACGATGCAGCAGATCCGCCGGCAGAAGGATCTCGCGGAGGTGCCGCTGATCGCGGTCACCGCCAAGGCGATGAAGGGCGACCGCCAGAAGTGCCTCGACGCCGGCGCTTCCGACTATATCGCCAAGCCCGTCGACATCGACCTGCTGCTCGCTCTGCTTCGCGTCTGGATCGCGCGCGGCCGCGAGAGCGGCCGGCCCGTCCCCGCCGAGACGGCGACGGCGGCCGAGTAAGGATGGCCGTTCGCACCCCGGCAGGCGGCGCCAAGCCGAAGCCGCTGCCTGTAGCGGCGGACGCGCCCGCGGCGGAGGCGCCCGCCGAACGGCCGCGCGTGCTCGTCGTCGACGACGACGAGCGCAACCTGCTCGCGATCCAGAACGTGCTCGAGGACATCGGCGAGGTGGTGGTCGCGAAATCGGGCGAGGAGGCGCTGCGCCACCTCCTGAGGGGCGAGTTCGCGGTGATCCTCCTCGACGTCTACATGCCCGGCATCGACGGCTACGAGACCGCGCAGATGATCCGGTCGCGCGAGCAGACCAAGCGCATCCCGATCGTCTTCCTCTCCGCCGTCAACAAGGAGACCGAGCATCTCATCCGCGGCTATTCGATGGGCGCGGTCGATTATGTGTTCAAGCCGGTCGATCCGGTCGTGCTGCGCTCCAAGGTGGCAGTGTTCGTCGACCTGTTCGCGATGACCAAGGAGATCCAGCGCAAGGCCACGCAGGAGCAGGCTTTGCTCGACGCCAACCTCAAGGTGAATGCCGAGCGCCTCCGCATCGAGCAGGAGCTGCGCCTCGCCGAGCAGCGTCAGGGCGCGATCATCCAGTCGCTGCCGATCGTCCTCTATCTCGAAGCGGTCGACGCGGCGCCGCGCGTTCCCAAGTTCGTCAGCGGCAATTTCTCCGCGCTGACCGGCTTTGCGTTCGAGGACATCGAGGCGAGTCCGGGTCTGTGGCTGGAGCGTCTCCACCCCGACGACCGCGACCGCGTGCTCGCCGCCCTCGCCGCGCGTCCGAAGGGCCGGTCCCTGGCGGTCGAATATCGCTGGCTCCATTCCGACGGCCAGTATCGCCACTTCCTCGACCAGGCGGTCCTCCTGCGCGACGGAGACGGCGCTCCGCTCGAATATGCCGGCACCTTGCTCGACGTCACCGACCGCAAGGAGCTCGAAAGCCAGCTCGTCCAGGCGCGCAAGATGGACGCGATCGGCAAGCTGACCGGCGGCATCGCGCACGACTTCAACAATCTGCTCGCCGCCGTGCTCGGCGGCCTCGGGCTGATCGAGCGCCGGCTCCCGCTCGAAGAGGAGCATCTGAAGATCCTCGGCATGACCCGCCGCGCCGCCGAGCAGGGCTCGGAGCTGGTCGGGCGCCTCCTCGCCTTCGCCCGCCGCCAGCAGCTCGAGCCCGCCTGTATCGAGATCGACGAGCTGTCGGCCGCGGTCACCGACCTGCTCGCCCATACGCTCGGCGGCCTCGTCGAGCTGGACTGGCGGATCGAGAAGGGCCCGTGGTGCGCGTTCGCCGACCAGTCCCAGCTCGAGCTCGCCTTGATGAACCTGATCATCAACGCCCGCGACGCCATGCCGGACGGCGGCACCATCGCGATCGCCGCCGAAAACCGCTCGATCGCCGGCGATCCGAGCGTCGGCCTGGGCCCGGGCGACTATGTCGTGCTGACCGTCGCCGACAGCGGCTGCGGCATCTCGGCCGAGCTGCTCGAGCAGGTGATGGAGCCCTTCTTCACCACCAAGGAGGTCGGCAAGGGCACCGGCCTCGGCCTCTCCATGGTCTACGGCTTCGCCAAGCAGTCGGGCGGCGCCTTCCGGATCGAGAGCGAGGTCGGGATCGGCACCCGCGCCGAGATCTGGCTGCCGCGCGCGCCCGCCGTCGCCGAGGCGCCGCGGGAGAAGCCGCCCATGGCCGTCGCCGGCGCGGCGCCGCTGCGGGTGCTGCTGGTCGACGATCACGACGGCGTGCGCACCACCACCGCCGCCCTGCTCGCGGACCTCGGCCACAGCGTGATCGAAGCCTCCGAAGGACGCGAAGTGCTGTCGCTTCTCGGCGCCGACGCCGGCTGCTGCGACCTCCTCATCACCGATTATGCGATGCCGCACCTCTCCGGCGCCGAGGTGATCCGCCAGTCGCGCGCGCTCCGCCCTGCCCTCCCCGCGGTGATCATCACCGGCTATGCCGACGCCCAGTCGATCGCCAACCGGCCCGACCATGTCCAGGTGCTCGCGAAGCCGTTCACGCCCGACCAGCTCAACGCGGCGGTTGCGGCCGCGCTCGGCGAGGCGCCGGCCGCGCCGGCGGAGCGGCTCCAGGTCGCCTCCTAATATCCCTAGGCGGCGGCAGGACGGCCGGCCACGGCCTGGTCGGCCGCCGGCGCCGGCACTTCGCGCCGATGCGCCCGCCGCAGCCAGCCCTGGTAGATCCGCCGGACCCCGAGGCTGCCGGCCATGCGCGGCAGCGCCCTCTTGAACGCGGCGGGGACCGGAAGGCCGAGGAGAAGGCGGTAGGCCATGTTGACCCGGCTGCGGATCGTCACCAGCCGCCGCGCCTCCTCGCGAGACAGGCCGAGCAGCGGCAAGGCGCGCCTGAGGCTCGGGCAGCCGTCCCGGAAGGGCTCGGCCTCGCCGCGCCGCCGCGCCTCGCAAGCGGCCGCGACGCAGAGGGCGGCGAGCGCCATCCGCTTCGGCTGCCGGGCGGTCACGCTGGCGCCGTGGACCCGGAAACGCACCAGCGGATCGGGCAGCGCCGCCAGCTCGCAATGCTCTGCAAGGCGCGACCAGAGATCGAAATCCTCCGAGATGTTGAGGCCGGTCCGGTAGCCGCCGACGCGCCGGAACAGCTCCGCGCGCAGGATGGTCGAGGAGGGCGCCAGAACGCAGCTCGTGCGTTGGGCGTGGCGGATCGCGGCATCCTCGCACGGCGGCCAGGTCCGGCCGATCCGGCGCCCGCGCCGGTCGATCAGCTCGACGCTGGCGCCGAGCAGCCCGATCCGGGGGTTCGCGGCCATCGCCGCCACCTGGCGCTCGAGGCGGTGCGGCAAGGCGACGTCGTCGGCATCGAGCCGGGCGAGCAGGGGCGCCCGCGCCAGCTCCGCGGCGAGGTTGAGGCTGCGCGTGAGCTGCGGCGCTTCGAGCCGCACCCAGCGCAGCCGCGGCTCGCGCGCCGCCCAGTGGCGCAGCAACTCGGGCGTGCGGTCGGTGCTGCCATTGTCGATGACGACGATCTCGAAATCGCGAAATGTCTGCGCGGCGAGGCTCGCGATCGCCTCGGACAGGAACGGGGCGCCGTCGCGCACCGGCATCAGCACCGAAACCGCCGGGACCTGCCGATCGACCACTTTTCCTCCCTGGCTCAAGGCTCGCGACTCATGTGTAACAGCAAATTTCGCCCGGCTGCACCGGAATCCGGCGCCGCGCGACATGATGACTCAGGACGGCCTTTGCGCTAAGCTCGGGGCGTAACCTGTTGGAGGTGCCCATGAATCGGCGCGAACTGCTGCAGGGGGGCTCTGCCCTTGCGCTGCTGACCTTGGCCGGACCCGCGAACGCCCAGCCGCGCCAGCACGTGATCACCATGGCGAACATGAGCTACGGCCGCATCCCCAGCGGGATCAAGGTCGGCGACACCATCGTGTGGGTGAACCGGGACAATGTGCCGCATACGGCGACGGCGCGGAACCGCAGCTTCAACGTCAACATCCCGCAGGGACGGCGCGCGAGCATGACGGTGCGGCAGCCCGGGACCATCGCTTTCTACTGCATCTATCATCCGCAGATGCGCGGCCAGCTGGCCGTCGCTCGCTAGAGCTGGAGGCGCAGCCCGGCCTGGAGCACCGTCTGGTTCTCGGTCGGCTGCTGGCCGATGCGGGTCCGTACGCCGCGCTCGCTGCTGACGTGCAGCGCTTCGAGGAACAGATTGACCTGGTCGTTCAGGCGGACGCGGCTGGCGGCCATGATCGACCAGCCCTCCTCGCTTTCGGTCGGGTCCATCCGCCGACCCCGCTCGCGGGTGTCGAACCAGTCGAAACGGCCGGTGAGGGTCGCCGGACCGAAATCGTGCCGCAGCAGCACATAGGCCGAGCGGAAGCGGGTCTCGACCCAATAATTGCCGTTCGGCGGTCCGGGGATCCCCATCGTCGTGTCGCCGATCATCCCCTGGGCCAGAACGCGCGTGCTCGGGCCGAGGTCGGCGTTGAAGCCGACGTTCCAGAATCGGGTCAGCCAGCCCCATTGCAGGTCCGGGTTGAAGACCTCCGGATCGCCGCGATTGTCGTAATAGAAGAGGTTGAGCGCGAACGGCCAGGGCGGCCGCCATTCGAGATTGCCGTAGAAACCGACGCGGTCGTCGAGCTCGATGAAGGACTTGGTCCGGTCCTCCTGCGCGAAGGTCATGAAGGTGTTGAGGATCGGCAGCGGGAAGTGGCCGAAGACGGTCGCGTTGAGGTCGTGCAGCGCCCAGCCGCGGAACGAGAGCAAAGTCCCTGACGTGTCGTTGAAGCCGAAGGCGGCGCCGGTCAGCGAGAGCTGGTGCTCGCCGAGCGTCGTCGTCAGCGTCGCCTCGAGGCCGAGCACCTTTACCTCCTCGCTGATCCACGAATTGATCGCGGAGGGCGTGATGCTCTCGGTGACGCTCCACGCCGCCCCGGCATGCTCGAGCGAGATATTGGGCCAGAAGATGCCTGCCCGCGCATGGAAGCGCGTCCGCGCCTGCGGGTTCGGCCGCAGGCTGACGAATGCCTCCATGATGTCGAGCGGCTCTTCCTGGTCCCGCTGCCAGCCGCCCGAGACGGTGGCGCTGAGCCCGTCGAAAAAGCGCGGCTGCCAGACCAGGGTCGCCTGCATCGGCAGCAGGTTGGGCTGGAAATCGCCGTCCGTATCGCCGTCGAACCGGGTCTTGCCGAAGCCGCGGTCGAGCCAGGAAGGCCCGCCGTCCGCACCCGCCAGCCGGCCGTCGAGGACCAGGGAGAAGGTGCGCCGTGAGAGGATGTCGGTGCCGGAGCCTTCGCCCTCGCCCTCCCCGACGACGGCGCCCTGGTCGGCCGCCGTCTGGCCCTCCGGCGCGGTCGTCTCCGCCGCCGCCGGGCCCTGCTGTTCCGTCTCCGGAGTGGGTTGCGCCGCGGCCGGTATCGCGGCGGCGAGGCAGTAAATCGCTACAAACGCAGACGAAACCCGGCTCGCAACGCGCACGAGATCGATCCCCGACATGATCGCGATGATAGCTTGGCCATGACGGCCCCACAATGAGTTTGTCTATCGCAGCGCAGCGTAGAAGCGGCGGAATTCCGCAGCGGTGAAATCGGCGTCGGCGCTCAGCGCGAGCGACTGGGCGGCCGCTGCCAGGCGAAGGCGCTCCGGCTCGTCGGCGGCGACGCCTGCAATCGCATCGGCGAGCGCCGACGCGTCGCCGGTCGGGACTGCGACAGCCGCCTGGGGCGCGAAATCGGCGATGTGGCCGACCGCGGTGCCTACCGTCGGCACGCCCGCGACCGCTGCCTCGAGCGCCACCAGCGGCCCGGCCTCGTGCCGCGAGCTGACGACGAGGAGGTCGGCCTGCTCCATCCAGGGCCGCAGCTGCGGATGCGGCACGGCCGCGTGGAACCGGACCTCGGCACAAAGGCCGAGAGCATCGGCACGCC
>JAXDPC010000274.1:0-9022 GCA_034668525.1 Sphingomonadales bacterium | reverse complement strand
CTGATCAACCCCGCGGCAATTTGGTTCATTCCGACCCAGGTCGCGATCGCGCTCTACGGATTCTATGTCGCCCGCCCCCTTCTGCGGCCGGGGGGCCGAGACGCCGGCAACGGGGCCAAGCGTATCGTCTTGGCCATCGGCGTCGGCATCGGGCTCGGCGTCGTTGCCGGCATCGTCAGCGCACCGATCATCGCGCTCGTGTTCGGCGGCATCACCGGCTCAGGCGCATCATTCCTCGTCGCGATCTTGCTGAAGTCCGGCGAAGGCATTTACCGCTCGGTCCTCGCATCGGGCATCGCGTCCGAACCCATCGACAAGACGCTGCAGCTGCTGATCGCGCTGGTCATTGCCGGCGCGACGCCCACGCGCGTGATACGCGCGCTGTCGCGACATGCGAGCTGACGCTCCGGCGCGCGCGCTTCTTGCGGGAGCGGGTCTGGGCGTCGCTTTGGCAGCCCATTGGTGGCAGGCGATCATCAGCTTCGCCCTGATCATCGTTGCAGCGCTAGTGGTCGGACACTTCAGCCTTATGAGGCGGATATTGATGGCGGCCGCGCCGCTTCTGGGGGTGGCGGCCCTCCTCTGGCTCTTCATCGGCGCGGATGGATGGGCGGAGGTGAACCCAGTGGCCCGCAGCTTGCTTCGCGAAGGCTCGCCGCTCCTGCCCCTGGTTAGAACCCTCGCGGGATCCGCAGCCATCGTGCTCGCTTTCGCCGCGACGCCGGATGGCGAGCTCTTCTCCCTGCTGAGAACGCTCAGAGTGCCGCGCGCGGCCGCCACCCTGGTCGCGTCGGGCCGCTCGATCGCAGTGGGCATGCCGGCAAGCTATTCGCGATCATTGGCCGCGCTCCGGGCGCAGGGCATCGTCGGGCCGGGCGCATGGGCGCAGTTCGTGTCGATTGGAAAGGTGCTGTCGCTCACCTGGGTTGCGACCCTGAGCATCTCCTTCGCCCGCGCCGAGCAGAAATGGGTCGGCAACGGATTCCTGCGGGGCCTTGATCCGCCTCTTCCCGCTGCGACCAAAGCGGACGCCGGGAGGGCCATCGTCCTGATGCTGACCGGCCTTGCGCTCCTCGCGCTCCTCATGGGCGGCGGGCCATGATGACTTTCTACGACGGGCCCAATCTCTCCGGGCGCAGCGCCGAGCTGCGCCGTTTCGCTTGGGACAAATCCGGCGGGGCCGGCGGAATCTATGTTCAGCAAATGCTGGCCCCGAATCTTTCGGGCCTGGCTACGACCGTGCGGGGCGAGTCCTTCCTCCACGGTTTGGCCGCTGGCCAAGCGGGACGATGCCGCCTCGCGGAAGCGGCACGCACCTTCATTACCGACCTGCCACCCGACCAATCGCTTTCGTCGCTGTCCGGCGGCCAACTTGCCAAGCTGATCATAGCCTGCGCCATCGCAGCGCGCCCGCACCGGCTGGCGATAGACGGGCTGCTCGAGTACCTCGATTCAAGTAACCGTCGGGCTTTCGCCGAAATGTGGCATCGGCCGGAGTCGAACCCGGTCCAGATCCACCTGTCCGACAACTATGGCGCGCCGTTCCCGGCCGAGGCGGATAAGGTTCGCCGCTTCAGCCGCCCTGCCGCGGTCCCCGACCTCAACGGCGCCCTATACCGATTGGCTGACCGGCTCGGACCGATGCGGGTCCGCGCTCCCGCTCTTCGCCTTGACGGCATCAGCTTCGAATATAGCCGCAAAGCCGAGATCTTCAGGAGCGCGAGCTTCTCGTTCGAGCCAGGGGTGCCCTACATCCTCAAAGCTCCGAACGGGTCCGGCAAGTCCACCCTCGCGCGGCTGCTGGCGGGGAGCGTCAGGCCCTCGGCCGGTTCGATCCTCGTCGACGGTCGGCCGCATCTGCCACACCGCTCGAACCGCAACCTCCTCTTCTGCTCGTTCCAAGACCCACTCGAGCAAATATTCGGCCGTTCGGTCGCCGAGTATCTGCATAGGCTGGAAGCGGCGGCAGCGGCTCGACCGACCTTCCTGGAGGGGGACCTCGACATATCGGCGGCGTCCCTCATGTCGGGGCTCGGACTGCCGGATTTCGCCGCGGTCGAACCCTTCGACCTGCCCCGTTTCGTCGCCAAGCGGCTGTCGGTCGGCGCGGCAGTCATTTCGCGGTCGCCCTGGTTATTCTTCGACGAGCCATCAATTGGGTCGGACCGAGAAGGGCGCGAAGCGCTGACCCATTTGTTCAACGTCTTGACGAATACCGGGCTTGGATTGATCCTAGTCTCCCACGGTTCCGAATTTGATGGGCTTCCAGGTGCACGGCCGATAACAATCTCCGCGGGGAAGATTATCGCGGGGGGCGAGTGATGGACCAAGCCAGTCTCGAGCCCGTGCCGTGGCAAAAGATCAGCAAGGAGCTCGCCGATCGCCATGAAGCTCTGCGGCCTCTCCTGGGCTCGTTGAGCGCCCTCGGCGGCGAAACAGTCTTTGAACTTAGCGTCCCTTATGGGACCCGTCTGATTGAAGGGGGCCGTTTTTGCTGGTCTCTGCTTGACGGAGAGCCCGATGTCGCCGCAGGCTATGGAGACACGCCGATCCCCCTCGGTGTCGTCCTTGATGGCAGCATCGAGCTGTTCGAGAAGCTCTCCTCGCCCCAAGAGCATCGAACCGTACCAATGTATCTGATCACGCCGGGCGATTTCTTCGGCCTGTTCGAGAATTTCGCGCCAGGATTGGAGCAACTCGCCCTTACCGGGTCCGCCGGAGGTACGACGCTGGTTGTCTGCCCTCGAATGGGGAAGGCGGGCGCGATGAACAAATTCGCGAAGGGTGCAGGTTGGAGTTGCCCAAATTCGTTGCGCGAGACAGTCAAAACCAAGGACAAAAGCCCGCTCGCTTTCGGCGACTTCTTCGCGCAGCTTCTGCGGGCAAGGGGAATTGAATGGCGCGTGCGCCTGGCAATTTTCCCGCAGTCATTCGTCGCGCTGCTCGACACCGGCGACGCCGCGTTGGCCATGGCCCGCCTGGCTCTATCGCAGATGACGATCGCGCTTGAGCGCGCGCAACGAACCGCGGCCATGCTTCACGGGTCGAACCGAGGGGACCAGGGCGACGTCGTCGCCGTACGTCAGATCGGACGCGGCATTCGTCCCGGCTTCGTTCCGGTCCTCGGCACTGACGCCGACGAGATCGTGCTGCCCAGCCGCGCTCTGCATGAACTGCTCTACGAGCCGACTTGGGGATTGTTCAGCAAGTGGCGCGCCGATCAAGCCGACCAGGAAGCGGCCGGCACGGTCGCGGCGGACGCCGACGAGGAGGAGCCGCACCCCTTCTTTCCCTCTATCTTTCGGCCGGCACTCCCAGACGAGTCCCCATATTATCTTCTTCGCAGACCCTATGCGGCACAGCGGGACACCAACAATTCCGCCCAGCGTCTAACGAATCTCATCCATGACGTTCGTCAGGCCGAGCCCGGATGGGTTGTCGAGAGCGTCTCTCGCGATGATCTCGAACGGCAGCTCAAGGTCATACAGCCCGCCGACCCGGTAAATCCGTCTCCCAGCATAAGGCTTGGCCCGACCTATTTCCTGGATGGCGGAATCGTGCGCATCCAAACGCCGATCCGGCGAGGCAATGCGTGAGGACGACAGCTCGAGCCGAAGGCGTGCGCGCGGCAATGGCTCGGGCCGTCTCGCGAATGCCGATCCTGTGCGAACTGGTAGAAAATCTTCGCGACGAGGGCTTCCGGTTCGAACCCAATGTAATGCTGTTCGGCGTTCAGCATTTAATGGACCAGACGCTAGGCCTATGCTGGGCGCTCAACGAGCTCGGACTGGCCTTTGACCGGGTCGCGCTGTGCGGGAAGGTCTATTCTTATTCTCCTGAAGCGGCCGGCGACCTTGAAGCGCTCGGGGTCTGTATCCAAGCGCCGACGTCCGCCCGGCTCGGATCCTCGCACAGCAAGAATATCGTAGGCGACATCCGCATGCTCGCGGAGCGGTTCGCCGTCCGCAAGTCGCAAGTGGCGAATCCGTTCATCCTCGTGCTCGATGATGGCGGACAGGCGCTTACCAACCTTCTGAACTTGCTACCGCCCCCCTTCCAGGCGGCGGGGGTCGAACAGACGGCGAGCGGCTTCTGGCAAACGGGAATCGGCACGTTGCCCTTTCCCGTCGTCGACGTCGGGTCGAGCGCAGTCAAACGGCTGTGCGAGCCCCCCATCGTGATCGACGCCGTGATGAAGCGGGCACAACACCGGCTGTCCGAGCGGCCTGGCATCGAGACGATCGGGATCGTCGGGCTGGGCTATATCGGGGCGGCACTGACCGACTTCCTGAAACAGCGATACGAGCTGTCGGTCTTCGACAATCGACCGGAGGCCCTTTCTCCCCTGCCCTTCCGACCGGCGCTGGATTGCCACGAGGTCATCGAGCGATCGGACGTCATTTTCGGATGCACCGGCTTCGACATCTCCCGCGACATTGAGGCGCAGCTCGCGTCGCGCCCCCTCGATGCGCGCCTTCGCGAATTCATGTCGCTCAGTTCAGGAGACGACGAATTTTTCGCGCTGAGAAATCTTCTTATAGAGAGAAGCGGCAACGAACATGACTGCTATCAGGCTGGGCAAATTCCGGACATCGCCGGTCGGCTTGGGGAGTCCAATTTCCGCATTGCCCGCAACGGCTTTCCGATCAACTTCGACAACAGCCGCGAGTCTGCTCCGCTCGAGGTGATCCAAGGTACGATGGCGGCTCTCACGGGAGCCCTCTGTCAATCGCAGCGCATCCTTCGCGAGGGCCGTTACGCCGGCGCGGGAAGATACGTTCTCGACCTGGGATTCCAGCAGTGGTTGCTCAGGAAATGGTCCAGGGTCCTGCCGAAGTCGTCGCGACCAAGGGGCGGCAAGCGCGGCCCTGCGGCGCTGCGTTCTCTCATGGAGGAAGTCTCAATCGTCAGAACCGGTCCGGAGAGCACGCCGATTCCGCCAGTTTTCGGCAGCTGGGCTGCGCCGTCATAGGATTCGCCAACCGTCACCAGGCAAATCGCCCTGGCCCTGGATCAATCGCAAAGGACAGCGGCTTCGAGCCAAGGAACTCACGCGCGTCCCGAGCGATTCCGAGCTCACGCTTCAGGACGAGGAGTGAAAGGCATAGCCACCACTGGAGCCATCTCTACGCCTGGATCCTGATCGCACGCACGCATTCGACGACATTCAACACAAGGAAAGCGAATGCCGCCATGAAGCCAACGAAGACGTCGATCGCCCTGCAATGCCTGCAGGGCCACCGGATGCGCGTTTCCGCGGAAGCGCAGCCGGCGATGCTCGGGCAGGTCGAGGGAGCGATCCTGGACGGCATCGAAAGCCGGGCCGTCAGGGACCCGGCCGGCAGGATAGCAGACCTGCATCGCGACTTCATCGCGCTCCTCAAGCTTCGGGACCTGCAGCATCGCCCGGACGACCTCTCCCGGGCCGGGGACCTCTATGAAGAAGCGCTCGGCCTGACCTTCCCCGCCACCAGCGCATTCATCGCGCACAGCCAAGGGCTGACCGGCCTCTCCAGCAATGTCAGCCTGGACGCCGTCGAGCATGACGTGCTGCGCGAGATCGACCTCTCGGCGCACGAGGACCCGACCTATCGGGCCTTTGTCGACGGCATGATCGCCATCCTCAAGGCGGTGAAGTCGCCGCCAGACCCTATCGCCTACAGCCAGTTCTTCGAAATCTACGCCGAGGCGATGGTGCTGCGATTTCTGCGCGGCTGCGGCATTCCGACGAGCCGGGTCAGCGACACCAGGTCGGCGCCCGATTTCGAATGCGAGCTCGAGGACGGCCGGAGCTATTTCGTCGAGGTCAAGGCGCTCGAGATCGTCGGCGGGCTTCACCGGAACAGGCAGATCATGGTCGACGGGCTCGAGCCGAACATTGAGCTCGAGCGGCAGCTCGGCGCCGGCAAGCGGATCGCCTCGGCGACGGGCGAGGTCGCGCCCTACAAGAGAGCGTTCGGGGACGAGGACTACGATCCCCGCTCAGCCAAGCGGGTGATCGATACGGTGCGCGACAAGTGCCGCCAGGCATTCAAGCCGTCCCAGTTCAAGCGCGGACCGACCTTCGCGCTCGCCGTCGCCGACCGGCTTGTCCTCCACGGCTGGAGCTCGGCGCTCGCGCCTTATTATTTCGACGATCATGGCAGCACCTGCGTCAGCGGCATGCTGTGGCAGGCCGCGTTCGGAACCGTCGGCACGCCGGTGCTCCGGCACCCCGATTTCGAGGGCAAGCCCAATGTGGAAGGCCATCTCGACAAGGCCGGTCTCTATGCCGATCCGACAGTTCCCTTCCCCGGTCTCGGCCTCGTCGTCCTGCAGAGATCGAGCTCGCGCCGGCTGAGCTACGGGCTGAAGGCGCCGGTCGAGGAGACGGACGCCTGGTCGAGCGACGACACCGAGGAAGCGCTCGGCGCCATGTGCCATGCCTGGAACGATCAGGGCAACAGCCGCGGCTTCGCCCTGTCGCGCTACCAGATCGAGTGAGTGCTCGGCCGCGGCCCGCCGATGGGGTCCGGGCCGCGAATCTAGTCGAGAAACGAGCGATAGCCGCCGCGCGCAAACGTGCGCGCGGACCGTACCAGGCGCTGCACCTGCGAGCGCACGCTCGCGGCCTTGACCCGCCAGCGCGCCCCGGCCGCTGCGTCGCTCAGCAATTCCGCGGCGATCTCACGGTGGCCGGCGCCAACGGCAAGCGCGTCGTGGGCCCGAAGCGCGAGAATCCACCGTCGGGCGCTCGGCTCGCGCGGATGCAGGGTCCGGCTGAAGCCACCGCTGTCGTCGAGCGCTAGCAGCCTGCGAAGAGCCAGGAGCCGTGCCTTGGCCGAAGCCGAGCCGGACAGGAGATAATGCAATTCGACCGGTCCCTCGGCCACGCTGCCCGCGACGAGGTCCAGCCGGATGGCGTTCAGTCCGTCGCTGAGGAGCAGGTGCTGGCCCCTCCCCGCGCCGTCCACCAGAGTGGCGAGACCGGAATGGCGCGAAAGGTCGAACGCGTCCGTCGCCGCTGCGGGCGCCCTGGCCGCTGCCTCGAGCACATGAGCATGCCAGTCCGCGCTCCAGACCGGCCGCGCGTCGAGCGCGGCCTTTCCCGGATCCTCGAAGCCGTGCAGGCCCCAGCGCGCGCTGTCCGCGAGATTGTGCCGCGCGTCGCGGCCGGCGCGGGCGGCCGCCTCGCGATAATGCGGATCGCGCCGAAGCCATTCCCAAGCGAAGATCGAGCGGTCGGCGCCGACGAGCGGCGCGTAAGCCGCCGCTTCCTTCCAGTCCGCGCCTGGCCCGACCCAGTCCATCGGACGAGCGAAGCCCAATCTGGCGTGCTAACCCATTCACCCATATGGGGGAATTGCCTCGTCGAAGGTGACCAAGGCGTCCCTCAGCCCGCAGGCGACCAGCTGGGCGCGGCTGACGACGTCATAGGCGGCACGGGCCCGTTTCACATATTGATGGGCGGTCTCGACGCTGATGCCGAGGATGGCCGCGATCTCCCAGTCGGTCTTTCCAGCCGCGAGCAGCCTGACGCATTGCCGCTCGCGACGGCTGAGATGCGGACAGCGGCGGGTGGCGGGATAATTGTGGATTCGCCGGGCCGCGCGAAAGGCGTGCGCGCCGATCTGCTCGGCGCTGAGCAAGCGCTCGGCGGGCAGCTCCGCCCCGGTACGGACCGCGAACGAGCAGGAGCCGGCCGGCTCGCCGGGGACGTTGACCGGCACCGTGAAGCCGTCGCCGATGTCGAAGCGCCGGCTGCGCTCGAGGATCTCGCGGCCCCTGGGCCCGACCGCGACGAGGTTCGGCAGCTCGAACCAGGCGAAGCCGATATTGGTTCGAGCGCAGGCATGGTGCACCGGATCCGAGCCAACCAGCCCGCGCGCGACGAGCTCCTCCGCCCAGCCGTCCGGATAGGTGTCGATCCGGATGAGCCCGGGCCTTGTCGACGCCAGGCTCGCATGGTGGAGCAGGGCGAAATAGTCGAACCCGAGCTCGCGGGCGGCGCCCTCAAGCAGGCGGCCAAGGTCTCGATCGTCGGCGCAAAGCCCGGCCTCGTTTTCGAAATAATCGATGAGGCGAGCACAAGGCAAAGCTCGCTCCTCAGCTCGCTAGTCCCGGTGGCTCACCCATCGCGGCGACAGCTGACCTAAACTGGATTAAGGACGGTTCATAAATAATTGCCAAATAACAAGAGCCTGTCTGTTGGATTCCGGAAAAATTCGGATATTGTACTCGACAAGGGCAAGCGGCGCCTCGTGCGGTTGAGACCCGTAGGGGGCCCGGAAGTGACGAGAACGGAGACGAGGGCGGCTTGGCAACGCTCCTCCGGTCGCGTGAATGCAGGGATTCATGCATCCGTTCGATCGCGCCGAGTTTTTCCTCCGGGAGATGTGCGAGACCAGCAGCGAAACCGCTCTCGCCGACGCGCTCGCCGACGTGTCCCGGGACCTCGGCTTCACTTATTTCGCGCTGACCCACCATGTCGACATCCGAAGGTCGCCCGAGCCGGCGATCCGGCTTCACAATTATCCCGAGGACTGGGTCGAATACTATGACGAGCACAGCCTCGGCGTCTCCGATCCCGTGCACCGCGCAAGCCATGTGACCAGCGTCGGCTTCGCCTGGTCCGAGATTCCGCGGATGATCGCGATGACGCCCAAGGACCATGAGATCCTCATGCGCGGCGGAGGGCGCGGCATCGGCGACGGCTTCACCGTGCCCGCCAACGTGCCCGGCGAATCCAACGGCTCCTGCTCGTTCGCCAATCCGGCCGGGACCGCGATTCGCGAGGAGGACCTGCCGATCGCGCAACTGGTCGGCGCCTTCGCCTTCGAGGCCGCGCGAAGGCTCTGGCGGGTGCGCTCGCCCATCCTCCTTCCCCTCCCCCGGCTCACCGACCGCCAGCGCGAGTGCATATTGTGGGTGGCGCGCGGCAAGTCCGACTGGGAGATCAGCCGAATCCTCGGCATCCAGCACGAGACCGTCGTCCGCCATCTCAAGCAGGCCCGGGAGCGCTATGGGGTCGGAAAAAGGACAA
>JAXDPC010000273.1:0-10826 GCA_034668525.1 Sphingomonadales bacterium | reverse complement strand
GGGGGGGGGGGGGGGGGGGGCCCCCTGGACTCGGAGACCCACGCGGCGCCTCAGGATCATCACCAAGCCCAACCGCCACCCCACCCCAACCCCTCCCCCTCAAGGGGAGGGAGGTCATCAGCGGCACCGCCAACGCCGCGCCTAGAAGATCGCGGCGCGTGCAGCTATGCTCCCCGGAAGCCATGACCAAGGTTCTCCCGCTGAAGGCGGTGGGGGTCCGATCTACGGCACTATTAGTGCCATAAGGGCAGAGCGGGTGCAAGCGGTTTTTGCCACACGAGTGCCAAATTGAACGTCGTCCAGTGCCGCATGGCGCGTGCCGCGCTCGGCTGGACGCTTGACGATCTTGCTGCGGCGTCCGGCGTGAGTCGCCGAACGGCAGCTAGGTTTGAGGCTGCGGAAGCGGTGCTGCCGGCACGAGTTCAGAAGCTGCGACAGGCGTTCGAGTCAAAAGGTGTGCTGTTCATCGACAGCGGGCACATGGCCGGTGGAGTGATTCCGCCCGCAGGGTTCTAGCTGAAAACCGAAGCTTGCAGGTGCCTTACGCGCCGGGATATGTCCCATACGTGGCGATCGGATAAAAGGGGGAGCCGGTGCAGCGGCGACATTGCAAGCTGACTCCGGTGACCGCGGCCCTCCCGCCGTTTCTCAAATGGGCAGGCGGCAAGCGATGGCTTGCGCCCTCCTTGCCCGGGTATCTGCCACGTTATTTGAACCGGTATATCGAGCCGTTCCTCGGTGGAGGCTCGTGCTTTTTTACGCTCCTCCCGCCCCGCGCTGCGCTTTCTGACCTAAACGAAAGGTTGATTGGCGCGTACCGCGCTGTACGTGACGAGCCTGCCCAGGTTCTGACTCACTTGACGCGCCATGCCCACGTTCATGACGACGATTATTACTATAGAGTACGCTCTCTCGAATTCGAATCGGAGGCCGAGCGCGCAGCACAGTTTATCTATTTAAACCGGACTTGCTGGAATGGTCTGTACCGCGTAAACTTAAGAGGCGAGTTCAACGTGCCTCGAGGGACAAAAGACGCGGTCATTCTACAAACCGATAACTTTCAGGCATATGCCGCGTTGTTAAAAGATGCCGAGATAAATTGTTGCGACTTCGAAGCAGCCATTGACCAAGCTACGCGAGGAGACTTCATATTCGCCGACCCTCCATATACTGTCGCTCATAACAACAACGGATTCATAAAATACAATCAGAGCATTTTTAGCTTCTATGATCAAATTCGGCTCAGAGATTGCCTCGTCCGTGCGGTAGCGCGGGGCGCCACCGTCCTCCTAACAAACGCAGCTCATAACTCTATTGTTGATCTCTATGAGGCGCACGGCACCATCAGGCGTTTGACCCGCGCTTCGGTCCTTGCTGGCTCGGCGAGCCATCGCTCCTCAACAGAGGAGCTTCTGGTTACGATGGGGTACTGAAATGCAACAGGGGGCCTCAGATCCCAACTCCTCGAAAGGACTAGACGGTTGGCTGCGACGGTCAGTGAAGTTTTATGGTGCATTGCGGATGTGCTCTCGAAGCGACTGGTGGCGCGCAATTACTGAACTTTTTATAACTCTGGTGTTCGGCCTCCTACCGATATGGGTTCCCGTTCTTGTTCTCATAATGTTCGGATCGGATTCCAATTTGAGAGACCTTATATTTCAGCAGACAAAAAGCGGAGAGCTATATCTGCTTGCTACAGGCCTACTTGCTCCGATCTTTTACTTCACATTTCCCATCGGAAGACCTGCTCACGCTCAAGTCAAACACTTTCCATCGCAGCAAATGATAGTGCTGATATTTATTTTAACTCTAATAATCGCTGTGGTTGCGATTGCGGCATCTCGAATGCAGTACTCAACCTCCGGAGGGATGCCACCGCGCATGGTGCGCTGGTCTGAGTGGCTCTTCTGGTTCAGCTGCCTACTATATCTGCTGACGCTCGTTGTGAAAAATTGGATTGAGGGCGGCGGCGTTGAAGATGTGTTCGACGCTCAGTCCCGAGAACAGGATCGGCGAACGCCCCCTCCCAACGCCGAAAACGATCAAGGGCCGCCACAAGAGCCTGATGACCTCGTTGCGAGCACGCTTGCCGAGCATGAGGTACAGGAATGACCCAGAATATGCTGAATCTCGCTGACCCATCGCGAGTAGCATTCACGTTCCCATGCATAAAAGCGGTACAGCCGATTGGCGATTTGTATGTCGCTTCCCTCCCTTACAAGATTCTTTGCACGATATCTGACTTCGATGTCAGAAGGGTGCTGCAGGAGGACAGGGATGTCGAGAAGTACTTAGGCATTCAGCGACCACTGCATCCGAAACGGGTAAAAGAGATCGCCGAGTACGTTAACTTCTCGGACGCGGCTTTCCCAGGGTCAATAATCTTAGCGGTCGAAGAGAGAGCTGCTCAGTTTGACGCTAAAAGCTCGCAAATGACACTTCGCAACATCATTGAGGGTCCTGACCCCATTCTCGCGCGCAGAATCGCCAGAGTTATTGACGGACAGCATCGGATCGCCGGGCTTTATAAGTTCAGAGGTGATAATTTTGATTGTCCAGTCACGATTCTAACCGGCATGGATATCGCCGACCAAGCACAGATCTTTGCTCGCGTTAACTTGACGCAGACGAAAGTCAACCCGAGCTTGGCGTACGATCTGTACGAGTTGGCAGAAACCCGAAGCCCGCAGAAAACTGCCCATGACGTTACTGTTCGACTTGATCGGGCGAAGGACGGGCCGTTCTTTCGGCGCATCAAACGTCTGGGCCTCGCTACCCCCGGCCGAGAGACGGAACTTCTTACCCAAGCCACTATCGTAAAGGGACTCTTGCAACATATGTCTCCGTACCCTGATCGGGATCGGGACGCCCTTTTGCGCGGTCAAAATTTATCGGAGCCGACAGATTCGGAGGCGGCAAAATTTATCTTTCGGCGTTGGTTTGTCCGAGGAGAGGACGACGCGATATACCATGCAGTGAGCGAGTTTTTTGAAGCGGTACGAGAACGTTGGCCACAAGCTTGGAATCACCCGCAGCGAGGTGTGATCCTTCCTCGGACGAACGGCTATTTTGCCCTGATGCGATATCTTCGCGATGCGACGCTCTACGTGGCACGGTCAGGCAGCCTGGTCAGTAAGGCAGAGCACCTGCAGCTGCTTGAGAATGTCGACCTTGAGGATAAGGATCTGACGGTTGAAAACTATGATCCTGGCGGTGGGGGTGAAGCAAAGCTCTACAGAAATATACGGGACCAAGCACTTCCTGAGAGAGTGCTAATGCGATAGGGCTACGGCACCCTAACGTGCCCTTCCCCCTTCGCCCCCACATTGCTAATCCCCGCCCCAACCGCGCCGGACCTCTTTAGCGGTTAGCCCGGCCATCTGTCGCCCTTAGCGATAGAGGCCTCGAGATGACCGCAGTCGGCAACAACGCCCTCGACACCCGCTCCACGCTTTCGGGAAATCGACGGGCGGCACCCATTCAAAAACGATGATCGCCGATTGACAAAAGCCCCCCCCGCGCCAACCTTGCCGCTCCGAGGAGCCGCCCGATGAACGCGCCCGAGAAGCCGCCGAGGAAGCCCAAGCTGGACGCCCGTCCGACCGGCGAGACGCTGGATGCGAGCGAGATCGTCGAGCGGGTCATGAAACGCTATCCCAAGACGATGGCGCGTCTTGCCGAGTGAGCCGGTCTGGCTCGGGGCAGCGCTTCTGACCGAGATCAATCGGGAGCTTGTCGAGCTTACCGGCGAACCTTTCCTCGTTCGGGACCAAGGACTACTCGAAAGCGCGCTCGCGCGGCCGGCCAATCATTGGGCCTATGGCGAGGAGGACCTGGCCGTCCTCGCCGCCACCCTCCTGATCGGGGTCGCGCGCAACCACCCCTTCGCGCAGGGGAATAAGCGGACCGCCTTCGCCGCCGCGGAAGCCTTCCTGCACGCGAACGGCTGGCGGCTCACGGCCCCCGACAGCGCGGCGCTCGCCGATCGCGTCGTAGACCTGATCACCGGAGAACTGAGCGAGGCGGAATTCGCCGATCTCCTGCGCGAGCATTCGGTGCCGATCTGACGCGCCGGTGTGACCCTTCACACCCCATCCCCCCGTTGCTAGAGCCGCGGCCAAATTCCGCAGATTGCGAAAACCGGAAGGCGCCCCGATGACCCAGGTCGGCAACGACTCGCTCCAGACCCGCTCCACCCTCGACGTCGGCGGCCGGAAATACGCTTATTACTCCCTCGCCAAGGCCGCCGCCGCGCTCGGCGACGTCTCCCGCCTCCCCTTCTCGATGAAGGTGCTGCTCGAGAATCTCATCCGCTTCGAGGACGGCAAGACCGTCACCCGCGCCGATATCCAAGCTTTGGTCGACTGGCAGAAGAATCCGGCCGGCGGCGTCTCCCACGAGATCCAGTACCGCCCCGCCCGCGTGCTGATGCAGGACTTCACCGGCGTGCCCGCGGTGGTCGACCTCGCCGCGCTCCGCGACGCGATGGCGCAGCTCGGCGGCGATCCGGCGCGGATCAATCCGCAGGTGCCGGTCCATCTCGTCATCGATCACTCGGTGATGGTCGACGAGTTCGGCACGCCGCGCTCGTTCGAGGCAAACGTCGAGCTCGAATATCAGAGGAATTTCGAGCGCTACCAGTTTTTGAAATGGGGCTCGAAGGCGTTCGACAATTTCGAGGTCGTCCCGCCCGGGACCGGCATCTGCCACCAGATCAACCTCGAGCTGATCGCCCGCTCGGTCTGGTCGTCGAAGGATTCCTCGGGCGAGGAGGTCGCCTATCCCGACACGCTCGTGGGCACCGACAGCCACACCACCATGGTCAACGGCCTCGGCGTGCTCGGCTGGGGCGTCGGCGGGATCGAGGCGGAGGCGGGCATGCTCGGCCAGCCGGTCTCGATGCTGATCCCCGAAGTGGTCGGCTTCCATCTCTCCGGCGAATTGAAGGAGGGGATCACCGCCACCGACCTGGTGCTGACCGTCACCCAGATGCTGCGCAGGAAGGGCGTGGTCGGGCGGTTCGTCGAGTTCTACGGGCCGGGAGTCTCGGCGCTCTCGCTCGCCGACCGGGCGACGATCGCCAACATGGCGCCCGAATATGGCGCGACCTGCGGCTTCTTCCCGGTCGATGGGAAGACGCTCGATTATTACCGGCTGACCGGCCGCTCCGAGGAGCAGATCGCCCTCGTCGAGGCCTATTCCAGGGCGCAGGGCCTGTGGCTCGACGCCGGCGCGCCCGACCCGATCTTCACCGACACGCTGGCGCTCGACATGTCGTCGGTCGAGCCGTCACTGGCCGGGCCGAAGCGGCCGCAGGACAAGGTGGCGCTCAGCCTCGTCGACGAGGAGTTCGTCGCCAGCTTCGAGGCCGAATACGGCCACGGCAAGAGGACGCTGAAGGAGCGCTTCCCGGTCGCGGCGGGCACCGCGGCGGAGGGCGGCGGCCGCGAGACCGAGGCCTGCGACCTCGGCCATGGCGACGTCGTCATCGCCGCCATCACCTCGTGCACCAACACCTCCAACCCGTCGGTGCTGATCGCCGCCGGCCTGGTCGCGCGCAAGGCGCGGGAGAAGGGGCTGACGAGGAAGCCCTGGGTCAAGACCTCGCTGGCGCCGGGCTCGCAGGTGGTCACCGACTATCTCGACAAGGCCGGCCTGTCGGAGGACCTCAATGCGATCGGCTTCGAGCTGGTCGGCTACGGCTGCACGACCTGCATCGGCAATTCGGGGCCTTTGCCCGAGCCGATCTCGGCGGCGATCCACGCCAACGATCTCGTCGCCGCCTCGGTGCTCTCGGGGAACCGCAATTTCGAGGGGCGCGTGTCGCCGGACGTGCGCGCCAACTTCCTCGCCTCGCCGCCTCTGGTGGTCGCTTATGCGCTCAAGGGCACGGTGATCGAGGACATGATCGAAAGCCCGATCGGCCAGGGCTCGGACGGCAGCGACGTCTATCTGAAGGATATCTGGCCGACGAACGACGAAGTGCGCGCCTTGATCGACTCTTCGGTGACGTCCGGCATGTTCCGCACGCGCTATGCCGACGTCTACAAAGGCGACGAACGGTGGCGCGGCATCCCCCTCACCGGCGGCGCCACCTATGCGTGGGACGCGGCCTCCACCTACATCCAGAACCCGCCTTATTTCGAAGCCATGTCGATGACGCCGACGGCGCCCGGCGACATCCTCGGCGCGCGCCCGCTGGCCATCTTCGGCGATTCGATCACCACCGACCACATCTCCCCCGCCGGCGCCATCCGGGTCGACTCGCCCGCCGGCAAGTATCTGACGGAAAAAGGAATTACCCGCGCCGACTTCAACAGCTACGGCGCCCGCCGCGGCAATCACGAGGTGATGATGCGCGGCACCTTCGCCAACATCCGCATCCGCAACAAGATGGTCCCCGGCGTCGAGGGCGGCTACACGAAGCACGTCCCCTCGGGCGAGCAGCTCGCCATCTACGACGCCGCCATGCGCTACAAGGAGGAGGGCATTCCGCTGGTCGTGATCGCCGGCAAGGAATATGGCACCGGCTCCTCGCGCGACTGGGCGGCCAAGGGCACCAATTTGCTCGGCGTCCGCGCCGTCATCGCCGAGACCTACGAGCGCATCCACCGCTCCAACCTGGTCGGCATGGGCGTGCTGCCGCTCCAGTTCCTCGGCGATCCGCCCGCCTTCGACGGCTCGGAGACCTTCACCGTCACCGGCATCGGCGCCCTCCAGCCGCGCCAGGAGATCCAGGTCAAGGTCCGCCACGAGAGCGGCGTCGAGACCAGCTTCCCGGCCCGGGTGCGGATCGACACGCTCAACGAGCTCGAATATTTCCGCCACGGCGGCATCCTCCATTATGTGCTGAGGGGCCTGGCGGTCCGGCACTGAGGAAGGCCGGCCCGGTGGCAAGGCTCGTCGACCTCAGCCATGTGATCGAGGACGGCATGGTCACCTACAAGGGCCTGCCCGGCCCGCATATCTGCGACTTCTGGAGCCGGGAGCACAGCGCCGCCTTCTACGAGGACGGCTCGACCTTCCAGATCGGGCGGATCGACATGGTGGCGAACACCGGCACCTATCTCGACGCGCCGTTCCACCGTTACGCGGACGGCCCGGATCTCGCGCAACTCGCGCTGGAGCAGCTCGCCTCCCTCGACGGGCTCGTCGTGCGACCGGAGGCGATGGCGGTGGATGCGGAGGCGTTCGAGCCGCTCGACGTCGCGGGGAAGGCGGTGCTGGTCCACACCGGCTGGGACCGGCACTGGCGGACACCCGCTTATTACGAGAACCACCCTTATCTCACCGAGGCGGCGGCGCGGCTGCTCGCAGGGCGGGGCGCGAGGCTGGTCGGCATCGACAGCCACAATATCGACGACACGCGGGGCAGGAGCCGACCGGTCCACACGATCCTCCTCGCGGCCGGCGTGCTCGTCTGCGAGCATCTGACCAACCTCGGCGCGCTGCCCGAGAGCGGGTTCCGCTTCTCCGCCGTGCCGCCCAGGGTGGCCAGGATGGGAACTTTCTCCGTCCGCGCCTTCGCCCGGATCGGCTAGCTCGCGCGGCCGCGTCAACGGCTCGTCGCTGGAGGAGAACGGCTCGTCGCCGTGATTTTGCGACGGCGACTCGGCCGTTTCAGAGGGGGACGCCCGCGCCCGGCAACCTCCGTTCATCGCAAGTCCATGAAACTTCTCCGACTCTCGGCGGTTCTGGCTGCCAAGTGAGTTTGACAAGGAGCCAGTGTAGTGGCGACGAGCATTTTGGAAGCGCGCGGCGGAAGCCTGATCCCCCAGCCCAGCCAGCGCGGCTATCACATCGTCTATCGCGACCATGAGACCAATTACTGCCCCGGCTGCGGGCGGACCCATTGGTATATCGGCCGGCTGTCGGCGGAATGCGCCTTCTGCGCCACCGCGCTGCCGCTCGAGAATGCGTCGCTCGTCGCCGGCGGCCAGATCGTCCGCCACGTTCGCCGGCCCGGCTACTCGGCGCCGGTCGAGCACGCCTTCGCGGCCTGATCCAAGCTTCGGAGCCCCGCGTCCCCCTTCGCGGCGCTCCTCCGGGTCCGGGGCATCCCTCCCCTCTGCCGCGGACCCATGGGCCAACCGGCGACTCGTCCCCTCGCCGGCGCCCGCACAGGCGGATCCCGCACGGAGCTTCGGCTCCGGCGGGGTCCGCGCTTCCTATCCGCCCGCCGCCGTCCTCGCCCGCACCGGCACGCTGACGTTGCAGACGTCGATCCCGCCCGCTGGGCGCTGGAAGAAGGTGCCGCCGCGATTGGCGCGCCCGGTCACCCAGGCTGAGAAAGCGGCGCCGTCGGTCCGCATCACCTCATAGGAAGGCCGCTCCCCGGCGGGGATGTCGGCGGCGATCCGGATGCGTGCGATCCGGATCGGCTGCTCGCCCCGCTCGGTCTGGTAGAAGCCGAGATTGCCCGTCCCCCGCGGCCGCGCCGACAGGGCGCCCATGCCGTCGACGACGCGCCCGACCGTGGCGATGTTGAGGTCGAGCTGGCGCGGCGCATGGCCGGTCACGGTGTAGAGCTCGCTTCCCGAGCCGGTGTCCGGGGCGAGGCCGCGGGCGACGCCGACGCTGCCGTAGCAATGGGTCAGCCAGGCCCGGCCGCTTTGCGGGTCCCAGGCCATCGGCCACCCGTTCGAATGGCCCGCCATCGGCGCATAGCTGTCGGGAAAGCCGAGCGGCCGCGGCGAGAGCCCGTCGAGCGCCCGGTCATATTCGGCGGGCGGCGTCGCCACGACGCCGGGCGGCATGGGATTCTCCGCGTCGCCATTGCCCCATTGGGTCACATAATTGTCCTGCACCCGGTAGATGGTCGCCCGGCCCCACCAGCCGGCGCGGGCGAAGGCGCGGATGTTGGCGACGTGGACCGGCGCGAAATCCGGCGCCAGCTCGATCGCGACCCGGCTGCCGTCGGCGAGGTCCATGACCAGCAGATTCTCCGGATCGATCGGCCGCCAGTCCGCAGCCGTGCTCGCAGCGAGCACCTGCGCCGGCTCCTGCGCGCCCGCCACCGGCGCGGGTCGCCAATGGCCGTTGCCGGCCGAAGCCTCGGGTTCGGCGTCGTCCGGGACCTGCACGCAGGCGGCGAGCGCCAAAGCGGCGGCGAGGGCGGCGGCATGACGCATTGGAAATCCCCTTCTTAGGTCCCTCATCTTGCCGCTCGGGGACGCCGGATCAAGCGCCGTCTGCCGGGCGCAGCGACGCTTGCCCCCGTCAGTCGCGCCGGCGGCGTGCGCCGCGATCGACGAGACGAATGCGATCGCCCGTCACCGCGTAGAGTCGCTCGGGCCGGGCGATCGCGACGTAGATCGGCGTGCGCGCGGCGAGCGAGGAAAACACATGGATCTCGGTCGGCACAGGATCGAGCAAGTGGCTCACGACGAAGGCTTCGGCGCCCGAAGGCGCCCCTGGCATTTCCATGCAGCTGTTCATGAATCCACGCTCGCCCGAGACGGTCCCGTCAGCTGCGACGGTGGCGCGGTAATGGCCGCCCAGCGGGATGGCGTCGCTCGTCTGGGGGGTCAGCAAATAGACGTCGATCGGCCCGTCGGCGGTGGCCGGCGGAATTACGGCACTGTTGAACGGCGCCGAACCGCAGGGCCGCCACCGCGTCGACCGGGCGGCCGCATCGCGGGCGGCGACCAGCCGCCGCTGGCCGGCGGTCAGCGGCGGGCGGGCGCCGGCGGGAAAGACATCGCGCGACACGATCCGGTGCGCCTCGACGCGGCCCCGATAGAAAGCAACGGGCGCATTTTCCGCTCCGCCGTAAAAAGTCACCGCGAAGCCAGCACCCTCGCGTTCGACGACATAGCCGCGCACGCCGGCCGTCGGCCAACCAGGAAACTGAGCATTCATATCGTCGGTGGCTACCCAGGCGGCGCGGTCGAGCGCGTAGAGCAGCTGCCCACGGGAGAGGGCGAACTCGATCGCCGTCCGATCGGCCTGATCGGCCTGGACCGGCTCAGCATAAGCAGAGGGCGCGACGGCCGCGAGCGCGAGAGCGGCGAGCAGACGATAGAGCATCAGGTCCTCCTGCGAACGGTGCGATGCTGCACCGGCCGAGGAGCGGATATCAAGCCTGAATCAAAGGCTTGGCTCGGCGCGAAAGGGCCGGCGCGGACGCCGGCCCCTCCTCGCCGCCAAAGGCGACTTACCAGATGCGGACGCGCTGCTCGGGCGGCAGGTACAGGCGGTCGCCGGGCTGGATGTTGAAGGCGCGGTACCAGGCGTCGACGTTGCGGACGACGCCGTTGACCCGGAACTCGGGCGGGCTGTGCGGATCGGTCAGCAGCCGCTCGCGCAGCGCGTTCTCGCGCAGCTGGCTGCGCCAGGCCTGGGCGAAGGCGAGGAAGAAGCGCTGGTCGCCGGTGAGCCCGTCGATCAGCGCCGGCTCGCCGTGCTGGGCGACGTAGCGGCGGTAGGCGGCATAGGCCATTTCGAGCCCGCCGAGATCGCCGATATTCTCGCCCATGGTGAGCTGGCCGTTGATGTGCAGGCCGGGAATCGGCTCGTAGGCATTATACTGCTCGGCGAGGCGGCGGGTCTGGGCCTGGAAGGCCTGGGCCGCGGCCGGAGTCCACCAGTCGCGCACCCGGCCGGTGGCGTCGAACTGCCGGCCCTGATCGTCGAAGCCGTGGCCGATCTCGTGGCCGATCACCGCGCCGATGGCGCCGTAATTGACCGCCGGATCGGCGTTGGGGTCGAAGAAGGGCGGCTGCAGGATCGCGGCCGGGAAGGTGATCTGGTTCATCAACGGGTTGTAGTAGGCGTTGATCGTCTGCGGCGACATGTCCCAGAGCGAGCGGTCGACCGGATGGCCG
>JAXDPC010000272.1:0-8313 GCA_034668525.1 Sphingomonadales bacterium | reverse complement strand
GCAGCTCCCCCCGCATCCCCGCCCGCCCGCGGCAGGCGCCGCGCCTTTCTACCGGATCGGCCCGGATCGGCCCGCCTCGCCGGTCGTGCTCTCGGTGCCGCATGCCGGCCGCGATTATCCGCCGGCCCTGCTGAAGGCGGCGCGGGTGCCGCGCGCGGTGCTGGAGACGCTGGAGGACCGGCTGGTCGACCGCCTGGTCTGGCGCGCGGTCAAGGACGGCGCCGCCGCCTTCGTCGCCCGTGCGCCGCGCGCCGAGATCGACCTCAACCGCGACGAGCGCGAGATCGACCCGGCGCTGGTCGCGCCGCCGCCGCCGGCCGCCGCTTTGCTCCAGTCGGCGCGCACCCGCGGCGGCCTCGGCCTGGTCCCCTCGCGCATCGCGGGCGCGGGCGCGATCTGGCTCCACCGCCTCGGCCGCGACGAGCTGAGGCGCCGGATCGACGTCATCCACCGTCCCTATCACGCCGCGCTCGCCGCCGCCCTCGCCGCCGCCCGCGACCGCTTCGGCGTGGCGGTCCTGCTCGATTGCCACTCGATGCCGCCGCGCGCGCCGGCCGGCGGCGTCAGGCCCGCCACCCTGGTCTTCGGAGACCGCCACGGCACCTCGACCGCGCCCGCCTTCCTCGAAGCCGCCCTCGCGGCGGCCCGGCGTCTCGGCTTCGCCGCCGCCTGCAACGCGCCTTATGCCGGCGGCTACGTCGTCGCCCGCCACGGCGCCCCCGGCGAGGGCCGCCACGCCCTCCAGCTGGAGATCGACCGCTCGGCCTATCTCGACACGGCGCTGCGGGTACCCGGGGCGGGTTTCGACCGCGCGGCCCAGCTCATCGCGGCCGTGGCGGGGGCGCTCGCCGAAGAGGCGCTGCGCCAGCCGCCCGAGGCGATCGCGGCGGAATAAGGGCGGACTAATAACTCTCGTTCGGGGAACGTGTGGCCTAGGCAGCGAGCAGCGTTTCGATCCGTTGCAGCTCCAGCGAGAATTCGAAGCAGAGCTGCTGCGCTTCCTCGTCGGGAAGCCAGCGCGTCATCTGTGGGAACACGACTTTGTTATATCTGAAGGTGCGCTCGTCCCACGGGTTCTCCGCTGAGACCGACCGTGCAGCGACGAGGATGGACCTCAGATCCTCGCGGATCTCGTCCAGATTCGGCTGGAACGGCCCGCCCGAGGGTGCTCCGCCCAGATCGAAACCGAGTTGGCCTTCGTCCTGATCTGTGATGTCGCTCATCGTGGCTTCGCTTAGGGCTGGTCCGTCCGAGGACCCTAGTTCAGCGGAGTCGCCGCGCAAGCGCGAGATACGAGAAGTCTGTGGGCAAAAATGTGGGTCGAATGGCTTTTTTCCCCCGAGCCGGGCAGGAAGGCGGCTATGACCCCGGACCGCTTCAAACCCCTCCTGGACCGTGAGTTCCTGAAGGCGGAGCTGCATTACGAATATACCGATTATTGCGCTGGAGGCATCGACGAGCAGTTGCGCGCCCGGCTCGACGGCTGGAGCAAACGGGAGTTGCGGCGCGAAACGCAGGCGGAGGGATCGTTCGTGCAACGGTTCTTCGTCGAGACATGGGGCTATTCCGATGACGGGATGGGCGCGGCGCATTTCCAACTCCACCCGAAATTTCCAATCGCTGGCGCTGGCCAGGGGGGCAATCGTGGTGAAGCCGACCTCGCCATAGGGAGCTTCGGGAGCGATCTGCCAGCGATCCCGCAGGTAGTCTGCGAATTCAAAGGCATGAGCAGCGGTCTGGACAAGCCGCAGTACCGGAAAGGCAATACGCGCTCCCCGGTTTACCAGGCGCGGGACTATTTATGGAACGCGCGCCGGGGCCTGTACGGCAACGAGCCTGTGCAACCGCGCTTTGCCATCGTCACTAATATGGACGAGTTTCGGCTCTATTGGTGGGACTATTTCCCGGACCGCTACCTCCGTTTCAAGATCAGAGACGGGGATCTCTTCAATCCGACGAGCCTGCTGGACGCCGGGGAGGAGGCAAGGTTCGACCGTTTCCTTTTTCACCGGCTGTTTCGGCCGGACATGCTCCTCAGCGACGCCGGCCGTACCCGTCTGGAACGGCTGATAGCAAAGCAGGGGAAGGCGGCACGGAAACTGGAGGGCGACTTCTACAAAGATTACCGCGCCTACCGCGAAGTGCTGATCAATAACATCCTGCTGCAACGATCGGGGGCCATGACTCGTGGCGGAGCCATCCGGCTCGCGCAGAAGCTGCTCGACCGCCTTATTTTCATTATGTTCGCCGAGGACATGGGCTTCCGCGTAGGTTTTCCGCCGGGAGCGCTCCAAGAGGAGCTCGCACGTCAGAGCCGCGACCAGTTCCTCGAGCCCGAGGGAGACGAGGTTTGGCGGCGCCTGAAGCAAATATTCAGAATCATGGACACCGGCGGAAAGCTGGGCGCCGCAGATATCCACAAGTTCAATGGTGGGCTCTTCGCACCGGATTCGGCGATGGATGCGCTCGAACTGCCGAACCGAATCTTCGTTCGGTTCGGCCAGGCCGCGAGCGAGGCCGCCGCCGCTCAGGACCGGCGGACGCTTTACTATCTCGCCGCGACCTACAATTTCGCCAGGGAAGGCGATTCCCGCAACAGCATCGGCCTCTACACGCTCGGCCACATTTTCGAGCAGTCCATCGTCGAGCTGGAGAAGCTGGAGGCGGACGCGGAGGAGCGGCCATCCCTTACCGAGATCACGAAGCGCAAGCGCGACGGCGTCTATTATACGCCTGAGTGGGTGATCCAGCGGATCATCGAGGAGACGATCGACCCGCTGTTTGCCCGTTGGAAGGACGAAGCTGGCTGGCCTCCAGCGGGAGAACCCTCCCGTCAGGCTGCTGGAGCCTATTGGGAACGGCTGCAGGGTATCCGCATCATCGACCCTGCTTGCGGATCGGGAGCCTTCCTCATCGTCGCCCTTCGCCATCTGGAAAGGGAGTTCGAAGCCGCGGCTCTCGCCGCAATGCGGTCGGGCGCCATCACGACCGCTCCGAACGAAGCCAAAATCACGGAGATGATCCTCGCCAGCAACCTGTTCGGCGTGGACATCAATCCCTCGTCAGTCGAGATCGCCAAGCTTTCTTTATGGTTGCACACCGCGGCGCCAAATCGGCCGCTCTCAGGACTCGACGCGACCATCGGATGCGGCAACACCCTCGTCGACGGGCGCTTCTACAACAAGCGCCGGCTGGATGATCCCGAAGAGCGCGACCGCATCAACACGTTTGAGTGGGAGGGAGACTTCGAGCTCGGATCGTTCGACGCCGTGATTGGCAATCCGCCATACGTGAAGCTTCAAAACTTCCGCCAGGTGCACGCCGACATGGCAGACTGGCTGGTGCGAGGATCGAGCGGCGAAGCACCCTATCAAGCCACGCGAACCGGCAATTTCGATCTCTATCTGCCCTTCATCGAAAAGGGGCTTTCTCTTCTCAATGATCACGGCCGCATGGGCTACATTGCCCCTAACCTGTGGCCTACGCTCGAATATGGAGAGGGACTGCGGGCTGTCGTCCATAGCGGACGCCATCTCGAAAAATGGATCGACTTCCGCTCATTCCAGGTCTTCGAAGAAGCAACGGTCTATACCGCGATCCAGATTTTCTCGAAGGCACCGGTTAGTGCGATCCGCCTCGCCTTCGCCGGCGACGGGGACATTAGTCGTGTCGACTGGTCGGATGAGCGCCTTACGCTGCCTTATGACGAGATTAGTTCGCCCCTTAAGCCATGGCTCTTTGCACCGGCGTCCGTCCGTTCGATGGTCGAGCGGCTCGGACTGGAGGCGAGGCGGCTGGATCAGCCGGAAGTTTCGCGAGGCATCATAGTCGGAATTCAGACGAGCGCTGATCACATCTATCATCTGAGGCGGCTGGGCGCGAATCGCTACGCCCATGCGCCGGTGATCGCCGGACAGCGACTAGCGCCGGTGGCGGTCGAGATCGAAGACGCGATTATGAAACCACTTGTCTCCGGCGCTGATGTGAAACGATTCCTTGAGCCGCAAACGGACGTACGGCTTCTCTTTCCGTACGGAGCGTTTCCGGAAGGAACCCGTTTGTTCACACCCGCGGAGATGGCGTCGAAATTCCCCGCCGCTTGGCGCTACTTACGCCAGTTTGAAAACGAATTGCGGTGTCGGGACGGAGGAAAAAACAACTCCGATGAAAAATGGTTTGGTTATGTTTACCCAAAGAATCTCGACAAACAAGAGGTGCCGAAGCTTTTGGTCCCACGACTAGTTGCGAGACTTGGTTGCTTTGCCGACGAGCACGGTCGTTTTTATTGCGACAATGTCGACGTCGGCGGTGTCGTTCCTCGCCGGAGCGATGACATTTGGCTGCTCGCGGGGGTTCTAAATGCCCCAGTTACGAACACGATCTTCGGCTGGCTAACAAAACCCTTTCGTGGCAATTACAAGTCTGCGAACAAGCAGTTCATCGCGCCGCTGCCAGTTCCGAAGGCGGATCGTGTCGGAAGAAATGCCCTATCCGCTCTGGCCAAGGGCATGCAGGAGCATACTACTCGGCGTGCGCGGCTACGGGCCGATTTGGAGGAGCGGCTTGCAGCAACCGCCACCAAGACGTGGCCGCTCGAGAAACTTCTTCATGGCGTCCGTCCCATGCAACAGATTGACGAAGAGGCGCCCACGACCCTGCTGCCTGCAGACCGCAAGAAATGGGGCGACGAACAGCGAAAGGCTGATGAGGAGAGCGCACTTGCGCGAATTGACGGGCTGATCCGCTTGGACTCCGAAGCATCCGTTCGTCTGGAACGGGGGAAGCTGTCATTCCTAATCGACGACCAAGAGGTGGCACGTGTGTTCCTTGCCGAAGAGGAAGCGCCCCTCGTGGGGGCGCAGTGGCGCTCGGTGGCGCTCGATCTGCAACCGAGCGGAAAGGGCGATGCCAAGCGGCTAGTGGATCGCCTGCGCCGCGTCGCGACGACGGACGACTCGGCCCTCACCGCCCAGATTATTTCGACGGGAAGCGATCTCGCGGCCCTGACGGCGGTCCTCCGAGAGGAGGAAGAGGAGTTGCACGAACTGACCTGCCACCTGTTCAATCTGACAGCAGAGGAGCGGCTGCTCGTGGAAAGGGGCCTGCGATAGCCCCAACGAAATGATTCGACAGCCCGGCCGGCATACCGGATCGAAGTACCACTTCGATCCGAATGAAAAAGAGCCGCCTCGCGGGGTGGCGAGGCGGCCTAGGTTCAGGGAGGAGCGCCCTGACGGGGCGCGGCGCGGCGCGGCAAAGGGGGTGTCGCGGCGCGCTGATTCTCAGATGGGGGGCACGGCGCGGCGTTCAAGGCGCGGGCGGCTCCCCGCCGCGCGCCCCGCCCGGTTCGTCGCGTCCGCCTTCTCGCGCCGGTTCGTCGCGCGGCCCGGCCTCAGCCGCCGGCGTCCGCGCCTTCCAGGGCCTGCTGCTCGGGCTGCTGCGGGGGCACCTTGCCCTGCTGCATCTGGCGGCCGAAAATCTCGCGGATCATCGGCAGCGAGAACATGTGCGCCATGATCAGGGGCAGGGCGCCGTTCTGGTTGAGCTTCCGCAACTTGTCGCCGTGGAGGTCGCGCAATTTCTCCTCGGAGACCATCTGGAAGCCGCGATAGATGAAGGGCTGGTCGCTGTCGGTCGGCTGGATGGCGACCTCGCCGTCGATCAGCAGCTCGGCCTCCTTCAGCTCCTTGACGAAGGCGTTGGTGCGCTGGGCGGCGATCTCGAACTCCTCGCAGAATTTGAGGATCGCGTTGAGGCTGTCGCTCGGCTTGTCGCCGTCGAACAAAGGCTGGCCGTCTTCCGACGCGGCCACCAGCTCGCTGGTCGGGTCGAAGCAGAGCGAGAGCTCCTCGGCCTGCGGCTGCAGCCGGGCGAGCATGAACGGATAGCGGCGGACATAGGCCGGGACGTAGGTCTGGCCGAGCAGCCGGCCCTCGTCGTCGACGAACACGTTGGTGTTCTCGTTCAGCCCCATCAACGCCAACGGCACCGGCTCCTCGCCGACCGAGAAGACGATCGGGTAGTGGCGCTGGACCATGATGAACTCGTCGACCGTGACCGGAATTGCGTGGGCGCCCGTTAGATAGGGCGCGCTGTCGGTGGTGCGCACCTTGAAGTCGGCGTGCATCGAGCTCGAGAGCGGGATCAGGTCCTTGTAGAAAAGCGGCAGATTGGCCGGCGGCTGGCTCGCCATTTGATGCGTCTCCGTAAAGATATGAGGGCGCGGCCTTTGGAGCCGCGAATGCCGGGCGACGGTCTATTGAGGATCGGCCGTTTCCGCAAGGCTCCCCAAAAGGGGCATGTCGTCCGGAGGCACCAGCTTGCCGGGATTCATGATGCCCTTGGGGTCGAGCGCCTGCTTGATCGCACGCATCGCCGCCAGCCGCGCCGGATCGCCGAGCCGCGCGAGCTCGGCCAGCTTCATCTGGCCGATACCGTGCTCGGCCGAGATCGATCCGCCGGCCGCGGTGACGAGATCGTGGACGAAGGCGGTGACGGCCGCCCCGCGATGATCGAGCCAGCCGGTACCGGCGCCTTCGGGCGCGCGGACGTTGAAGTGGACATTGCCGTCGCCGAGATGGCCGAAAGCGTTCACGCGGGTACCGGGGAATTTCCGTTCTATTTCTCCGGCCGCCTCGGTCATGAAGCGCGGCATCAGCGCGACCGAGACCGAGATGTCGTGCTTGGCGGCGGGGCCGTCCTTGCGCTCGGCCTCCGAGATGCTGTCGCGCAGTCGCCAGAAGGCCTCGGCCTGCGCCTCGCTCGCGGCGATCGCGCCGTCGGCGGCAAGGCCGCGCTCCAGCGCCTGCGCAAGCGCTGCGGCCAAGTCCGGCTCGGGGTTCGCGCCGACGGCCTCGACCAGCACGTTCCAGGGCTGCGCCGCGGCGAGCGGCGGCCTCGTGCCCGGAATATGCGCCAGGACCAGGTCGAGCGCGCTCTTCGGCACCAGCTCGAACGCTTCCACGGCATCGCCCAGACTCTTCTCGCAAGCGCGAAGCAGCGCCAGGGCCACTTCGGGCGATGCGACGCCGACCCAGGCCACCGCGCGCGCTGCGGGGGCGGGGACGAGCTTCAGGCTGGCCGCGGTGACGATGCCGAGCGTGCCCTCGGCGCCGATCAGCAAATGCTTGAGGTCGTAGCCGCGATTGTCCTTCTTGAGCGCCGCGAGGCCGTCGAAGACCGCGCCGTCGGGGAGCACCGCCTCGAGTCCCGCGACGAGGCCTCGCATGGTGCCGAAGCGCAGCACCTGGGTGCCGCCGGCGTTGGTCGAAACCAGGCCGCCGACGGTCGCGCTGCCTTTTGCCCCGAGGGTGAGCGGGAAGCGCCGGCCCTGTGCAAGCGTCGCCTCGTGCAGCGACCCCAGCACCAGGCCGGCCTCGCAGACGGCGATGTTCGCGGGCGGATCCAGGCTGCGGATCCGGTTCATCCGGCGCAGCGAGAGGAGCAGTGCGTTTCCGCTCTCGTCCGGCGTAGCGCCGCCGACCATCGAGCTGTTGCCGCCCTGGGGGACGATCGCGACGCCCTCCGCGGCGCAGAGGCGGACGGCCTCGGCCACCTCCTGCGTCCCCGCCGGCGACAGCAAGGCCGCTGCGGCGCCGCGATAACGCCCGCGCCAGTCGACCAGCCAGGGCTCCATCTCGTCCGCCTCCGCGGTGAAGCCCTTTGGGCCGAGCAGAGCGCTCAGCCGGCCGAGCAGAGCATGGGACGGAGGGTAAGCCATGTCGTGCCGCGGATATCCGCCGCTGGCGCACCGCGCAAATTAATCGCATGTTCAAGCGAAGAGGGAGAAGGCCGCCCGATGGAGCCAGGGGCATGATCTTCGCCAATGCGGCATTGCTGCTGCTCGTCCTCGCGGGGGCGGGCGGGGGCGAACCGGAGAATAAGGGCGAGCGGACCGTCTATGCCCAGCTGCGCGTGCGCCAGCAGATCATCCTGCGCGTGCCGCAGCACATGCGCCCGGCCCAGCCGGCCGGCTCCACGCTGGTCCGCTGGCGCGAGGGCCGCGGCCCGCGCTGCCTCTCGGCGCAATCGGTGATCGGCGCGACGGCGCTCGGCCGCAACAGCGTCGATCTGTTGCTGCGGGACAACAGCCGCGTCCGGGTCCAGCTGGAGAGCAGCTGCCCCGGGCTCGATTTCTACCGCGGCTTCTACGTCAACGGCAATCCGGACGGCCGGATCTGCGCCGATCGCGACTCGATCCGCTCGCGAATGGGCGGGCAATGCGGGATAGATCAGTTCCGCACGCTGACCGCCGAGCGGCCCTGATCGGCTTGACAAGCGCGCCCCGCACGTCACAAGCGCGCGCGGGACGTG
>JAXDPC010000271.1:0-9740 GCA_034668525.1 Sphingomonadales bacterium | reverse complement strand
GGAAGTTCTCGATGTCGGCGAAGGCCTGGAAGCGGGCCCGCGGGAGCACCCGGTTGACGAACGGGGCCGGGAACTCCTGTGACAGGTGGAGATCGGCCCGCCACACATTCGGCGAGGTCTGCGTGTTCTTCGGAACGATTTGTCCGCGATACCGGCCGAGATCGAGATTATCGACGAGCGTGTTGAACGATGCCTCGCTTACCGCCGTGTCGAACGACACGCGCGAGTCGCCCACCGTCGGCACGTAGAGCAGGTTGCGCGCGGCATTGCCGACCGTGCCGAACACCGCGA
The DNA here is from genome assembly GCA_034668525.1 of Sphingomonadales bacterium. Lineage (GTDB taxonomy): Bacteria > Pseudomonadota > Alphaproteobacteria > Sphingomonadales > Sphingomonadaceae > Allosphingosinicella. The sequence continues at coordinate 9,449 of JAXDPC010000271.1, read as the reverse complement.
GGCGGCCGCCCGACGGATCGAACATCGTCACGCTGTACGGCCGACCGTTGCGCCACTCGCCGAACAGCGAGAAGCGGGTCTGGTAATCGCCGAAGAAGGCGTGGTTGTAGTCGAACCGCAGCTTCGCCGAATTGCTGATCTCGTAGATCGACCGGCCGTAGGCGGCGCGGTTGGGATCGGCGAAGGCGTTGTTGCTGTAGAGCGAGCCCGCGGTCGCCGACGTGATCGCATTGGTGTCGGTGACGTCGGCATGGGTGTAGCTGGCGTCGATCGAGAGGCCGTTGTCCCAATGGTGCGCGAGCCGGATCACGCCGATATACGAGCGCCCGCGGCTCTCGTTGGTCATCAGCAGGTCCTGGTTCGTCGTCGCGGTGCCGCCGAGCGGGCCGTAGCGCGGCCGGCCATCGGGCAGGGTGCCGATCTGGACCGAACGCAGGTCCGTCCACTGATAGGCGTCGATGACGTTGCCGTAGAGCAGGTCGATGCCGAACAGCCAGCCGTCGCCGAGCGGGCCGAGATCGGCCTCGTAGTTGAACGACAGGGTCGCGCGCAGCTGGCGGGCGACGTCGATGTCGGGGTCGATCGCGTTGACCGGCGCCAGCGCCAGCGAGGCGGTGTTGGTGGCGAGGAAGTTCGTCACCTGCGCGTTGAAGTTGCGGCCGTCCACTCCGGTCAGGGCCGCATTGCAGAACGCCTGCTGCTGCGCCGGGGTGAGCCCGCCGGGAACCGGCGTGCAGCCCGCCGCGCTGGTATTGCGCGAGATGTCGATCGCGTTGGTCAGCTGTCCCGTGTTCGAGAAGCTGTTCGAGACGAACACGTCCGGGGTGCCGCCGGCGAAGATGCCGATGCCGCCGCGGATGATCAGCCGCTCCATCGGGTTCCAGTTGAAGCCGACGCGCGGCTGCCAGACGCTGCGGCCGTCGAAGGTCGACGTGTTGGAAAAGCCGTGGCGCTGGATGAAGTTGAGGTTCACCGGCGGCGCGTCAGGATTCTGATAGAAATCGTAGCGGATGCCGGCGCTGATCTGCAGATTCTCGCTGACGTCCCAATCGTCCTGCACGCCGAAGGTGAAGGCCTGGGTGGTGAAGTTGGCTGCCGCCTCGTTCACATCGAGCGACGGCACCGCGCCGCCGAGGCGGAGGCGGTTGGCGCGGCGATTCTGGAAGTCGGCGATCGAGTCGAAATAATAATCGCCGAGCGAGCGCTGCACGAACAGATTGAAGACGTCGATGTCGGTATAGCCCGCGATCGCCTTGATCGTGTGGCTGCCGAGCGCCCAGCGGGCGGTGAAGTCGACCGACAGATTCTCGGTGTTGAGGTCGTTCGCGTGGCGGCTGATGTCCGGGCCGAAGAAGATGCGCGAGCCGCCGCAGGCAGTCGCATTGCCGGCGCTGGTCGGATCGAGGCAGACCTCCATCTGCGCGAATTCGCGGCCGCCGAACGGCGTCTGGTCGCGGTTATAGTCGCGGTAGCTGGCGCGGAGTTCGGTCGAGAAGATGTCGCTCCACCTCGAGTTCAGCTGGAACACGCCGGAATTCACCTCTTCCGCCAGCTCGTAGCCGTTGGACTGAAGGCCGAGGGCGACGGGGGCGGTGAGGAAGGTGTTCTGCTGGAACTGCTGGGTGCCGACGTTGCGGATGAAGGTGAACGAGGCGCGATGGTTGTCGCTGAGGTTGGCGTCGAGCTTCGCGATATATTTGTCGTCCTGCTCCTGGGCGTTCTGGATCAGGCCGAGCGTGTCGTAGTTGTACACTGACTGCGCGATCGCGCTGACATTGTCGACCTGGGCGATGGTCACGCCCGGAACCTGGTTCGCGAAGCCCGGCCCGACGCCGTCGTCGAACGGGTCGGTCTCGTCGGTGCGCTCATAGGCGAACATGAAAAAGAGGCGGTCGCGGATCACCGGCCCGGCGATCAGCCCGCCATATTGGCGCGAACGGAATTCGAGGTTGATGTCCTGGCCGCGGGTGCGGTCGCCGGTCAGGCTGTCGTCGCTATGGGTGAAGAAGGCGGAGCCGTGGAGGTCGTTGGTGCCCGAGCGCAGCACGACGTTGATCGCGCCGCCCTGGAACTCGCCCTCGGAGATATCGAACGGCGCGACGCGAACCGCGAACTGCTCGATCGCGTCGAACGGCACCGGACCGCGCGAGGTCGGCAGGCCGCCGTTGTTGAGGCCGAAATCGTCGGAGAATTGGACGCCGTCGACCGAGAAGCGGTTGAGGCGGCCGTTCTGGCCGGCGACTTCGATCGTGCGGCTGTTGGAAAGATCGATGTTGGCGAACGGATCGCGGCGGGCGAGATCGCGGATGTCGCGGTTGACCGAGGCCACGCCCTCGATCGCCTCGCGGTTGAGCGCGGTGATCGGACCGTTCGAGGTCTGGCGGGCGCCGCGGACGCCGGTGACGACGATCGCCGCGGCTTCCTCGCCGCCGAGCTCGATCGGCAGGCGGAACGGCTGTCCGGCCTGGAGGTAGATGTCGGTAATCTGACGGCTCTCGAAGCCGCCGGCGGTGACGGCGACGGTGAAGGGACCGCCGATGCGAAGACCGGAGAGGCCGAAGGTTCCCGATTCGTCGGTCGTCGCAGTCGCCTGCGTGCCCGAGGGGACGTGGGTGACCACCACTTCGGCGCCGGCCACGGGGCCCTGGGCCGAGGTCACCTCGCCGCGGATGCTCGACGTGGTCTCCTGCGCATAAGCCGCGGTCGGAGCGACGACGGCGACGGCCGCAACCGCGGAAAGCAGACCATATTTGTTCATTGATTGTCCCCCACCCGATCTGGATCGAATCACTCGGCCCGCCCCATGGCGGGATCGATGCTGCACCTATGCGGGCGACGTTGCAGCCAAATGACTCTCAAAGAGGCGGCCCTGCCGCCCGCTTCGAAAGACCCCCGTCCGCAACCCACCCGCGCGAATCTGTATCGCCCGCAACTAGCCCAGAACGGTGCCTACCGGAAGGGGGGTTCGTCGAAGCTTCTGAGCTTCCGGCTGTGCAGCTGGCCGCCCTCCCGCTTCAAAATCCTCAGCGTTTCTATGCCGATGCGCAGATGCTGGCTGATCGCGCGCTCATAGAAGGCGTTGGCCTGGCCCGGCAGCTTGATTTCTCCGTGCAGTGGCTTGTCGGACACACATAGCAACGTCCCGTAGGGGACGCGGAAGCGATAGCCCTGGGCGGCGACGGTCGCCGACTCCATGTCGATCGCCACCGCCCGCGACTGGTTGAAGCGCAGCGCCGAGAGCTGATAGCGCAGCTCCCAGTTGCGATCGTCGGTGGTGACGACGGTGCCCGTCCTGAGCCGTCCCTTCAGCTCCTGCGGATCCTCGCCGGTGACGAAGGCGGCGGCATCGAACAGGGCCTGCTGGATTTCGGCGATGGGCGGGATCGGGATCTCCACCGGCAGCATGTCGTCGAGGACGTGGTCGTCCCTCAGATAGGCGTGGGCGAGGACATAGTCGCCGATCGTCTGGCTCGGCCTCAGGCCGCCGCAATGGCCGATCATCAGCCACACTTCGGGCCGCAGGACGGCGAGATGGTCGCAGATCGTCTTGGCGTTGGAGGGGCCGACCCCGATGTTGACGAGGGTGATCCCGCCGCCGTTGGGCGCGATCAGATGATAGGCGGGCATCTGGTACTTGCGCCAGCTTCCCTCCGTTACGAGCGCGACCGGGTCGGCGGTCTCGCGCGTCACGAAGATGCCCCCCGGCGCCGACAGCGCTTCATAGGGGCTGTCCTCGGCCTGGAGCTCGTCGATCGCCCAGCGGACGAACTCGTCGACATAGCGGACATAGTTGGTGAACAGGATGTAGCGCTGGGTGTGCTCGACCGGCGTGCCGGTATAGTGCCTGAGGCGCGCCAGGCTGAAATCGACCCGCGGCCCATCGAAAAGAGCCAGCGGGCGCGCCGGCTGCGAAGCGTAGATCCAGGACCCGTCGGCGATCTCGTCGCCGATATGCTCGAGCTCGGTAGTCGGGAACCAGCGCGAGAGATCGGCGGCGCGGACGTCGTCCAGCCTCAAATCGTCGGTCCCGTCGAGCACATAGGGATAGGGAATCTCGCTCGCCGAGCGCCCGACCGACACTTCCACGTCATAGTCCCTGACCAGATATTCCAGCTGCTCGGTCAGATATTTGCGGAACTGGCGCGGCCGGGCGATGCTGATCGCGTAGCGCCCGGGCTGGTTGAGCCGGCCGAAGGCCCGCGCCGGGAAATTGACCGGCTTGTCGTCGTGATAGTCGATGCGGAGCTCGGGATAGGCGAACAGCCCTTCGGCCCGCGCGTCCGGGTCCGGCCGCTCGTCCTTGAGCAGATAGCGGGCGAGCGCGCTCCGCAGCGCAGCCACCGATTCGTCCGACATGGCGCAGAGCCGGTCGATGAGCTGGGGGATGTCTTCGAGCCTGGTCGTCACATTCTCTCCTCTTGCGGTCCTCCTTGGCACGGCTTCCGCGCCAGCGCGAGAGGGCTATGTTCCGGGCCGTGAGAGCGCTCCGCTTCCTTGCCGCCTTCTGCGTGCTTGTTCTGCTCCTGCTGCTCGCTTTGCCGTTCGCGGCGCCATGGTTCATTTTCCGGCCGGAACCGCTGGCCTCCCTCGACCCGCGCCCATGGGGAGTGCCGGCGCAGGGCGTGACCTTCGCCGCCCGGGACGGATCGCGGCTGACGGGCTGGTGGGTCCCTCCCCCGAACCCCGGCGCGCCGGTCGTGCTCCTCGTCCACGGCCGCTCCGGCAATATCGCGACGCGTGCCGGCATAGCGCGGCGGCTGGCTACGGACGGCTTCGGCATCCTCGCCTTCGACTATCGCGGCTACGGCGCGAGCGCAGGCACCCCCAGCGAGCGCGCGATCGGCGAGGACACACTCACCGCCTACGACTGGCTGCGCTCCCAAGGCGTGCCGCCGGAGAGAATCGTCGTCGTCGGCCAGTCGCTCGGCAACGCGCCGGCGGCGCGGCTCGCCGCGCTGCGTCCGATCGCCGGCCTGCTCCTCGCCTCACCGTTCATGAGCCTGCCGGAAGCGGCTGCGGACCTTCATTCCGCTCTGCCGGTCCGGCGGCTGCCCTGGGGGCGCAACCGCTTCGAGGTCGCAGCGCATCTGAGGCGCGTGCGCGCGCCAACCCTCCTGCTGGTCTCGCGGCGGGACGCGCTCGTTCCGTTCGCCCACTCGCTCCGCTTCGCCGAATCCCTGCCCCGGCCGCCGCTATGGATCGTCGAAGACCGGCACGGCCATGACGGGCTGCTGGCCGCGGCGGTCGCCGAGGGCCGCATTCAGGCGTTCTTGCGTTCGTTCAGTTCGGGCGATTCGCCGCGACCGCCGCCTCGATCGCTTCCTTGAGCCGCTCCCCGGCATCGGCGCCGACCGTCTGGACGGTGCGTTTGCCGGTGGCCGGGTCGGTCACGTGGAACTTGAACGACTGGCCCGCGAGGGGACCGGAGATCAGATCGGCGATCATGATCTCGCGGTGGCGATTCTCCTGATTCGCGAACGGGGCGATCAGATCGACCAGCCAAATCGCCGGCCCGCTGTTCCATTCCTCGAGGGTCAACCTGTTCTCGGGCTCGATCATGCCGCCCTCGAGCTTGGCCTCGGCGGCCGGATTGCACTTGGCCCACAGCGCAAGCCCGACCGGCCGGTCGCCGTCGCGGAAGATGTAGAACTGGCGGAGGATCAGCGCCGGCATCACCAGCCACTCGAGATCGCCGACCGCCAGCGCCTTGTGGAGCGGCGACTGGGTGAGCAGCCAGGCCATTTCGCCAAGGATGTGACTGACGGTCGGCGCCGGCGGCGCGGCGGGTTCCGAAGCGGCTGCGGCGGCGGCCGCGTCTGCGGGTGTATCGGTCATCGCGCCATTGAACCCCCGTCAGGCGAAATAGTCAAAGCGGGCGGCCTGCGGCTGTTCGCGAAGCCGCCACTCGGCCTCACCGTCATGGGCGCCGAATGCCGCCATGTGCTGCGCCATCAGTGCGGTGCGGCGATCGAGCAGCTCCACCGGGCCGGATGCGATCTCCTGTGCCCCGGCGGCCGCGCCGGCCTCGGGCTCGAAATCGAGCGCGTCGAGCCGCAACGGCGAATCGAGCCCTGCCCGCAACGCCTCTAGGCGGCTTTCGAGCGCGTCGGAGAAGCCTTGCGCCGTCCCGCCGCGGCCGGGCCTGAACGCCAGCGCCGCGTCGGCGAGGGTGCCGGTCGAGCCGTCGGTGCGGGTGAAGGTGCCGGTGCTGAGGACGATATTGTCGCCGAGCTTCGCCGCCTGCCGCTGCGCAGCGGCGGCGAGGCCGATCGAGGCGATGCCGCGATCGGCGAGGCTCCTGAGCTCGCCTTCCTCGGTGATGCCGTTGCCGTTGCGGTCTTCCCAGACCTTGAGCTCGCCGAAGCGGGCATCGGCCGAATCGAGCTTGCCGTCCCGGTTCGAGTCGAGCGCCGCGAGCGCGTCGAGATCGCTCTTCGCCCCGGCTTTTTCCGCCAGGAAGCTCAGCTCGCCGGGGCCGTTGATCCGGCCGTCGCCGTTGCGGTCGATGACGAGCAGGCCGTCGCCCTTGCCGACCCAGCCGGTATCGTCGGCGGACCCGTCGCCGTCCATGTCGAAGCGGGCGCGCGCCTTCTTCGACGAGACGAGCTCGATGCCGTCGCCGTCGAGATCGAGAACGACGGGAGCGAGCATGCCGATGCGGCGGTTGCGGAAGCTCAGCATCGACGCGGCGCCGATCGCGCCGGCGCGCGGATCGAGCGCGCCTCTCGGCTTCAGCGGCACGATGCTGAGGGTGCCGCCGTCCGCGCTGAGGCGATACTTGCCGGCCTTGCGGGCGAAGTCCCTCGCCTCGAAGCCGACGCCTTCGCCGTCCCCGGCCGCCCCGAACGAGGCGCGCAGGATGGTGTCGCCGAGCGCCCCGGTCGTCCCGTCGGCGAAAGTAAAGCTGCCGGTGTTGACCGTGACGTTGCCGGACGTGTTCGCGAGGGTCCGTCCGGTCGGCGTGGGAGCGAGCCCGATCGAGACGATGCCCGCCTGGGTCAGCGTCTTGAGCTCGGTGGCCTGGGAGCTGCCGTCGGTATTGACGTCCTGCCAGACGAGGAAGTCGCCGAAGCGCAGGTCGGCGGCCGAGATCATGCCGTCGGCATTGCTGTCGTAGGCAGCGAGGCCCTCGAGGTCGGTCTGGGCGCCGGCCTTGTCCTGGGTGAAGGAGATTTCCAGGCCGGAGCCGATGCGGCCGTCGCCGTTGCGGTCGAGGGCGAGGAAGGCGAAGCCGGGGTTGAGCCACTTGAGCTGTTCCGGCGCGCCGTTGCCGTCGATGTCGAAAGCGACGTCCTTGGTGCCGAACGCGTTGTCCAGCCCCGCTCCGAGCAGGTCGAGCACGATCGGCGCCAGCCGCGCGGTGTTGAACTCGTCGTCCGAGACGAACTCATAGCCGTTGCCGGTGGCGCGGAAGCCCACGGCGATCTGAGCATTGGCGCTCGGCTGGCTGATGGAGTTCGGATAGCCCGTCGAGCTGCTGTCGTGCATGACCCTGCCGGTCGAGTTGTAGTAGATCAGGTTGTTCACCCAGTATGAGGGATTGTAATAGCCCCCATATGGCTGCGAGGATTGGTGGATCTCCCATCCCGACGCCATGCTCCCGTCCGCGTTTCTCACGGTCAGCACCTGGTTGGTGATCCTGACCTGCACGGTCGCTTCCGCGGGCGTGCCGCCGTCCGAAGCGAGGATGCGCAGATTGGCGTACTTGCCGCTTGCGTCCGAAAGCCAGCCGCCCTGCTCGTAGTCGACGCCGTTGGCGATCGTGATCTGGCCGATCGAATTGATCCCGAAGGCGCCGTTGGGGTTGCTGGCCGGATCGATCGAATAGCTGATCGCGAAGCCGTCGCTGTCGGCCGCGCGGACGCCGTTCGACACCACCGTGCCGTAGGCCGTGTTTTCGGCGACGGTGAAGCCGACCGGCACCTGGGTGTACCAGGTCGCAAGGTCGTTGGTGTTGTTGATCGTGACGTTGATCGTATTTTCCGCGGAGGCATAGGTGCCGTCGGTGACGCGGACCCGGATTTGGACCGTGGTCGATGCGCCGCCCGCGGCGAACGCCTCGTAATTCGGGGTCCGGTCCGCCTTCATCCGGATCGCCCAGCCGGAGATCTCGAACAGATTGTCTGGGTTCGACGTGATCTGATAGCTGAGGCCGCCGCTGCCGTCGGCATCGTACGGAACGCTGAGATAGGCGACCGACATGCTCGCGCCGCTATTCTCGTTGAACGTCGTCGTGCCCCATTGGTCGACGGTGGGCATCGCCGGCGCATTGTCGTTGACGTTCTGGACGGCGACGTTGAGCGTCGCGTTCGACCATTTCGTGTTGCTGCCCAGCGCCCTGTCGTAGACGCTGATCTGGTAGCTCAGCGCCTGCGTGGCCTCATAATCGAGCGTGGCGCCCGTCTTCCAGACGCGGCCGTCCAGGAAGTCCATCAGGAACCGCCCGTCGGCCGACGAGGTCACCCAGCGGCCGAGCGTGCCGTCGACATACCATTGCCGGCCGGCGAAGGTGTAGCGCAGCTCGCCGGCGGGGCCGTCCACGTCGCTGCCGGCGACGCTGCTGACATATTGATAGGCCGCCGCGTTCTCCGCGACCGAGAAGCTGTAGGGGTTGGCGGCGAAGGCCGGCGCCTCGTTCTTGTCCTCGATGAGGACATTGTAGGTGAAGGGCGTGCCCTGGAGGCCGCCGGAATCGATCGCGACCAGGGTCAAGGTGGCGACGCGGATTTCCTTCAGCCCGTCATTGTCCGTGTCGTAGCTCCAGGCGGCGTCGGTGCCGTACTGGCCGGCATAGGAGCGCAGCCAACTCGCGGAGAAGTTGGCGGTGCTGAAGATCAGCTGGTTGCCGCTGGTGCCGAACCAGCCGTTGCCGTTGCCGCCGATGATCGCGATGCCGGGGGTGGTGCCGTCCGGATCGCTGAGCCCGAAGGTCGCGATCGCGCCGGCGCTGTAGTGCGGCGTGTCGCCCGGCAGCGTCTCGGAATGGAGCGTCTGCGACGCCAGGGTCATCGGGCCCGGCGCCTCGTTGACGTTGGTGAGGTTGATGTTGAGCGTGCCGGTGGCCGAGAGCTTGTACGCGCCGTCGGCACGGTCGAGCACCTGCACGGTGTAGCTGAACGCGTTCGTGCCCTCGTAATTCAGCGCCTGCGCGCCCTTGGTCCAGACGCGACCATCCGCATAGTCGATGACGAACCTGCCGTCGGCCGAGGCCGACACGGTGCGCGCGAGGGTGGCGTCGTAATAAGAGGTCGCGCCGTTGAACAGATAGCGCAGGGCGCTGGCCGGGCCGTCGATATCGCTGCCCACCGCGGTTCCGACCAGCTGATAGGAGCCCGGATTTTCGGGCGTCAGCAGGGTCTGCGTGGCGAAGGCGGGCGCTTCGTTCTTGTCCTCGATCAGCACGTTGTAGGTGAACGGATCGCCCTGGAGGCCGCCGCTGTCGGTCGCGG
>JAXDPC010000270.1:0-5388 GCA_034668525.1 Sphingomonadales bacterium | reverse complement strand
GCGCGGCGACGAGGAAGCCTCGGCTCTGACGCCCGGTGACGATCATGTAGATGCCGTATGCGGCGCTGACGGCGCCGAACAGGATGACCGCGCCGAACAGCTGCAGCACGGTCCGGGCCTGCTCCGGCGTCCCCGTGAAGGTCGAGCCGCCGGTTTCGACGCCCGGATGCAGCATCGGGCCGCCCACCATGACGGCGATCGCGCCCATGAACAGGACCAGGAACAGGCCGACGCAGAGCAAGACCCAGCCGCGGGCGCGCCCCGCCGGCATCGGCTCGCCGCAGACGGGGCAGACCGGGGCGATCCCCTCTACCCTGGCCCCACAGGCCGGCGAAGGACAGGTTGCGGACGCCGCCATGATCGTTCTCCCCCCGAGCATTCTAGGGCCTCTCAGCCCTCGGGAACAGCGCATCTGCGGTAGCGGAAATACCAGACTTCGTGCCCCTTGCGCCGTGCCTTCGCCTCGTAGCGGGTCTCGGGCCACCCGCCCGGGCGGGCGCGGAAGTCGGTCGCGCGCTCGGCCAGCCACTCGAAGTCGCGCCGCCGGCTCATCACCATCATCGCCCAGCGGCAATAGACCGGGTCGTCGGTGCCGAGCCGGAGTTCGCCGCCCGCCTTCAGCTTGGCCGCGATCAGATCGAGCGGTCCGTCATTGACCATCCGTCTTTTGGCGTGCCGCGCCTTCGGCCACGGGTCGGGATGGAGCAGATAGACGAAGCTCAGCGCGCCGTCCGGCACCCGCTCGAGTACTTCGAGCGCGTCGCCCATGTGGAGGCGGACGTTGGCGAGGCGCCGGTCGCGTATGTGCTGGAGCGCGCCGACGACGCCGTTGAGGAACGGCTCGGCGCCGACGAAGCCGTGATCGGGCAGCAGATCGGCGCGGAAAGCGAGATGCTCGCCCGATCCGAAGCCGATCTCGAAATGGAGCGGGCGCCGGTCGCCGAACAGCGTCTCGCTGTCGACAGGTCCGGTGTCCGGCACGCCCACCGCCGGCAGCAATTCCTCGATCAAGGCCGCCTGGCCGGCGCGCAGCTTGTGGCCCGAGCGGCGGCCGTAGAGGCGGCGGATCGTCATGGGATCGTTCATCGGGGGCGCGTTAGACTTCGCCGTCCGAACAGCCAAGGGACCGTCATGATGAGATGTCTCGCCGCTGCCGCCCTGGTCGCCGGCACCTTCGCCGCGGCACCCGCTTCCGCGACGCAGGGGCAGCTCTGCCGCCCCGTTTCGGCGGGCGGGCCCAGCGTCAGCATCGTCACCGGCGCCGGCCTGGTCGGCGTCAGCCTCAGCGAGCGGGGAACCACGCTCTCGACGATGGGGCCGAATGCGCGCATCGCCACCCGGCAGAGCTGGTTCGACGCGCTGCGCGTCTGGATCGACCTCACCGATCCGAATGCGATGCGCGATGAAGGACGGCTGAGGCTTCACTATGTCGGCCGCGGACGCGGCCGGCATCTCGCCGGCACGCTCGCGCGCAACGGCCGCCTCTACCGCCTCCGCTGCGAGGAGAGCTGATCGCCGGGCGGCGCCTCGGCCCGCAGCGCGATCGCCATGCCGGCCAGCGCGACGAGGGCGCCGGCGACGGCGAGCGCCGACCAGCGATAGCCTTCCGCGCCGGTCGAGATCGCCATCGCGATCACCGGCACGATCAGGCTCGAATAGGCCGCCTTGCCCGGTCCGACCGCGCGGATCACGGTCAGATAGAGGGCGAAGGCGGCGGCGGAGGCGAGCAGGCCGAGATAGAGCAGGCCGAGCCAATAGCCCAAGCGCGCCTCGGCCACCGGCGGTCCGAACCGGGCCGCGGCGAACGCGGCGTTGGCGAGCGCGCCATAGAGCATCCCCCAGGCGAGGTTGGCCGCGATCGGCCGCGCCCGCACCCGCGGGATCGCCTGGATGACGTTCGCCGCCGAGGCGCTGAGGACGGCAAGCAGGGCGAGGCCGATGCCGGTCGCCGCGGCGGCGGCGCTGGCCGGGCTGGCCCTGATCTCCTGCGCGAACAGCAAGGCGACCCCGGCGCAGGCGATCGCCGATCCGGCGACGAAGCGGCGGCTCGCTTCGTGCTTCAGGAACAGCCAGGCGATCGCGCTGTTGGGCACCATCAGCAAGGCGAAGACGACCGCGACGAGCCCGCTGGTGACGTAGAGCTCGGCCGCGTAGACCAGGTTGAAGTTGAGGCAGAATTGCGGGATCCCGAACGCCGCCGCCACCGCATGGCCGCGCCAGCCCATGCCCAGCGGGGCCCTGGTCCAGAGCGCGAAGCCGAACATCGCCGCGGCGGCGATCACGAAGCGGTAGGTGACCGACCATGCGGGGGGTACCACGCCGAGCTGGTCCCTGATCACGATCCAGGTCGAGCCCCAGATCAGCACGATGGTGACGAAGGCGGCGAGGACTTTCGGGTCGCGAAAGCCGGTCCGTCCGCTCACAGCGCCCGGATCGCGGCCGCCAGCGCGTCGACCGCGCCCGGGTCCGAATCCCAGCTCGTCACCAGCCGCGCCTCGCCCGGCCCCCAATCGTAGAAGTCGAAGCCCTGCGCCCGGAGGCCGGCCGCCTCCTCGCGCGTGACCCGGAGGAAGACCTCGTTCGCCTCGGCCGGAAGCACCAGCCGCCCGGCGCCCGCCGCTTCGGCGAGGCGCGCCGCGGCGTGGTTGGCGGCGCGGGCGTTGGTCAGCCACAGGTCGCCGTCGAGCATCGCCAGCACCTGCGCCGCCATGTAGCGCCCCTTCGAGAGCAGATGGCCGGCGCGCTTCCTGCGGTAGAGCGTCGCCGCCGTCAGCTCCGGCCGGAAGAAGACCAGCATCTCGGCCGACATGCCGCCATTCTTGACGAAGCCGAAGCTCAGCGCGTCCACCCCCGCCTGCCAGGTCAGCTCGCCAGGGTGGCAGCCGAGCCGCGCCACCGCATTGGCGAAGCGCGCGCCGTCGACATGGAAGCCGAGCCCGCGTTCGCGGCACAGCGCGCCGAGCGCGGCCGTCTCGTCCGGCGTGTAGACGAGGCCGTATTCGGTCGCGTTGGTGATCGAGAGCGCGTGCGGCTGGACCTGGTGGACGTCGTCGCGGATCGTCGCCACCGCCGCCTCGACCGAGGCCGGCGTGACCTTGGCGCCTTGGCCCTCGGCGAGCACCAGCTTGGCGCCGTGGGTGTAGAATTCGGGGGCGCCGCATTCGTCATTCTGGATATGGGCGTCGCGGTGGCAGACGATCGACCCGTGCGGCGGGCACAAAGCGGCCAATGCGAGGCTGTTCGCCGCCGTCCCGGTCGCCACCCAGAGCGCCTCCGCCTCATGGTCGAACAGCTCCGAGAAGCGCGCCGAGAGGCTGCGGCTCAGCGCGTCGCCGTCATAGGCCGTGTCGAGCCGGTTGGCGGCGGCGATGGCGGCCAGCACTTCGGGGCAGGCGGCGGCGGCATTGTCCGAAAAGAAGCGCATGGCGGCGCCTTAGAGCGGGCGGTGCGCAGGTCAATTGCGATCGGTCAGATCCGCTCCGGGGCGGGGGCCACGGAGTCGGGCGGCGGCGGATCCTCCCGCTCCGCGGGCAGCTGCCAGAGAACCCGCTGGAACTGGCCGCTGCACGCCCGCGTCCGGCCACCGTGTCGCGCCGGGGTGAATCCGAAGCGGGCGAACGCCGCCTCGGTGATCCGGTCGAAGACTCCGCCGGGAGCGGAGAAGATCAGCCGCAGCCCGGTCGCATTTCCGTCGGGGCCGACCGTGAATTCCATCGCCGTGGTGCCGACAAAGTCGTTCAGGATCGCGGCGGGCGGATAGTCTTCCGTGGTGATCGTCCCGGTCACGTGCGCCGCGGGCTCGTCCATCATCACGCAGGCGTTTGCGGGGACGCCGGCGGCACGATAGGAGGCACGCGCGGCATCGCGGTCGCCGGCCGCCGCCTGCAGCGCGGCCAGCCGCATGTGCAGCGCGCGGCGTCGCGGATCGCGCGACCCCGCGGGGAAACGCGCGAGCATCGCGCTCGTGAGAGCGGTCGCCGTCCCTTCGGACTCGGCGGCAAGGACGGGTATCCACAGCTGGAACTCGGCGAAGGCGTCGTCGAGCGGCGCCCAGGCCAGGAATCGGGCAAAGCCCGCTTGCGCATATCGCACCGCCTCCTCAGGGGTCGACGCCCGCGCCATCCGCCTGAGCAATGCGTCCGTCTCCGGGGGCGGCAGGGTCCGATCCGCGCCGCCGATCCTGCGCATCGCCGCCACCGCCCGATCGTGGAGGCGGTCCGCCTCGACCAGGTCGATCCCGTCCGATGCCCCGTCGATCATGATCCGCCCCGCAAGCTCGAGCTGCAGCGGAATGAGATGCGGATGATCGGGGCCGAACCTTTCCTCCAGCTCGCCCAGCCGGCGGGAGAGCGCCGCGATGCCCTCGGGATCGGAGTCGACCAAGAAGGTGAAGAACAGCCCGTGCTCGGCGAACCATTCGCTAAGCTCGTTCCGCGCCGGCGTCGCCCGGTATTGGGCTGTGGCGAGGGTGCGGCAGCGGACGGTGACGGTCAGCCCTGCGGCCGGGCGGCCCTCCCAGCGCAGGCCGCCGAATTGCGACAGCGCGTCGTGAAAGGTCGCCACCGCCGCGGGCCGGCTGGCGGTCAGCGGCAACAGCTCCTGCATGTCTCCGTGGCCGAGCAGGCCGAAAGTGGCATAGTCGCCGGGCAGCACGCCGCCGTCGCCGCAGACCGGAAGCTGGTCGGTGAGGTCCCCTGCCAGCGCGGCTCCTTGCGCTCCCGCCGCATTGAGCATCGCCGCCAGCGCGTCCGCGTCGCCGCGCGCTTCGGCGAGCGCCGCGCGGAGCAAGGCGGCGCGCACCGGCGCGGCCGCGGCGGCCGGGGGGGCGGCGGCGGTGGCCCAGATCCGGTCGGCAGCGGCTTCGGCTGCGGCGCGGTCGCCGAGCAAAGCATGGGCCTGGGCGGCGATGAACTCCGCCTCGAACCGGGCGCCGGCATCGCCTTCGGCGAGCAGCGGCCGGACCGCTTCCAGCGCCGCGCCCGGATTGGTGACGAGCGCCACGCGAGCGGCGAGAAGGGCGGCGCGGCGCCGGTCGGCGGCGCCGGGTGCCAGCGCCTCCAATCTGCCCAGGGCCCGCGCCGCCCCGGCGCGGTCGCCGCTCAGCGCCTGCGCTTCGGCGAGAGCGAGCAAGGCGGCGACAAGCTGCGGCCGGGGCACGTCGGGAGCGTCGGCGTGCCGCAGATGGGCGAGCGCGAACGGAGTCCAGCCCCGCCGCAGATAATAGCGCCCGGCGAGGCCGCTGAGCAGAGGGTCCGGCCGGAGCGTGGCCGGCCGGTTCGCTCGCGCCGCGGCCAGGGCATCGATGATCGCGCCGGCGGCGCGCGGGTCTGATTCGAGCACCGCTTCGAAGCGGTCGATCTCGGCCTGCGCGACCGGCGGCGCCGGCGG
>JAXDPC010000269.1:0-6525 GCA_034668525.1 Sphingomonadales bacterium | reverse complement strand
TCTCGTCGGAGGCGAGGTTGCGGCGCAGCGCATGGGCCGCCGCGCGGTCGGTGCCTGGCGCGCGGCCGAGGCCGAGATCGACCCGCCCCGGGAACAAAGCCTCCAGCGTGCCGAACTGCTCGGCGATGGCGAGCGGCGCGTGGTTGGGCAGCATGATCCCTCCGGCGCCGATCCGGATCGTCGAAGTGCCGGCGCCGACATAAGCGAGGGCGACCGAGGTCGCCGCGCTGGCGATGCCCGGCATCGAATGATGCTCGGCCATCCAGAAGCGCCGGTAGCCGAGCCGTTCGGCATGGCGGGCGAGGTCGAGCGAGTTGCGCAGGGCCGCGCCGGCGTCGCTGCCTGCGGGGACCGGCGCCAGATCGAGGACGGAAAGTGGGATCATGTGACTGCAGATGGTGATCGGCCCGAGCCGCTGCTAGGGCCCGGCGATGGGCATGGGGGAAGGAATCGGCTCGGATCGCCGCCTGTGGCGCGCCGAAGCGCGCGCCACGCTGGCGCTCGCCCTGCCCCTGATCCTGACCAACGTCGCCCAGGCGCTGATCCACGCGACCGACGTCGTGCTGCTCGGCTGGGCGGGGTCGCGCACGCTGGCGGCGGCGACGCTCGGCATCAACGCTTACTTCGCCTTTCTGATCTTCGGGCTCGGGCTGATGACCGCCTCCGCGCCGATGCTGGCGCGCGAGCTCGGCGCCCGCCGCCACAGCGTCCGCGACGTCCGCCGCACCGTCCGCCAGACGATGTGGGCGGCGGTGGCGATCTGCGTGCCGGTCTGGGCGATCCTCTGGCACACCCGCGCCCTGCTCGAGCTGCTCGGCCAGGATCCGCTCCTGGCCGCCGACGCCCAGCTGTTCGTGCGGACTTTGATGTGGGGGATGCTGCCCTATCTCTTCTACCTCGTCCTGCGCTCCTTCATCTCGGCGCTCGAGCGGCCGCTCTGGTCGCTCTGGGTCGGCCTGTTCGCGGTGGTTTTCAACGCCGTGCTCAATTACGGCCTGATCTTCGGCCGCTTCGGCCTGCCCGCGCTCGGCCTGCAGGGCGCCGGGATCGGCAGCGCCTGCGCGAACCTGGTGATGTTCGCCGGCCTCGCTGCGGTCGTGCTGCTGGACCGCCGCTTCCGCCGCTACCGCCTGTTCGGACGCTTCTGGCGCGCGGACTGGGAGCGGTTCCGCGCCGTCTGGCGGCTCGGCCTGCCGATCGCGGTCACGCTCGGCCTCGAAGTGACGATCTTCAACGCGGCGGTGTTCCTGATGGGCCTGATCGGCACCGACAGCCTCGCCGCCCACGCCATCGCGATCCAGATCGCGTCGCTGAGCTTCATGGTCCCGCTCGGCCTCGGCCAGGCGGTGACGGTCCGCGTCGGCCTCGCTTACGGGCGCCGCGATCGGGAAGGAGTCGCCGTCGCCGGCTGGACCGCTCTGGGCCTCGCCGTCGCTTTCATGGGGACGATGGCGCTGGTGTTGGTCGCCGCGCCGGGGCTGCTCGTCTCCGCCTTCCTCGATCCCGCCGACCCGGCCAACGGGCCGGTCATGCGCCTCGCAATCTCCTTCCTGCTGGTCGCCGCTTTGTTCCAGATCTTCGACGGCGCCCAGGTGGTGGGAGCGGGCATGCTGCGCGGTCTCCACGATACGCGCGTGCCCATGCTCTATGCCGCCTTCGGCTACTGGATCGTCGGCCTCTTGACCGGCGTCGGCCTCGCCTTCGGCCTGGGCTGGGAAGGGGTCGGGCTGTGGACCGGCCTCGCCGCCGGCCTCGGCATCGTCGCCTTGCTGATGATCCTCAGGTGGACGCGCCGCGAGCGCCTGGGCCTGCTCGGCTAGGCGCGCCGCCAGCGGGCGTGGACCATCCGCGCCAGCCCGGCGCCGATCAGTCCGCCGGTGACGCCCACCGCCCAGATCGGGAGGAGCACGATCCAGCTCAGAGGATTGGCGAGGGCCGGCACATTCTCCATCGCCACCATCGCCGCCGGGACGGTGCCGACCGCCAGCGCCGTCGCCAGATAGGCGCGCCGCATGACCACGGTGATGAGGAAGGTAACCAGCACGAAAATGCCGACGACGGCTATCATTCCCATGGTCGCAGGCTAGGAAAGCTCCGCCGGCACCGCAAGGTTGAACGGAAGGGCCGGTTTCGCGTTCGCAACAGCCGAGGAGGAGCAGCCTATGTCGCGCCGTCTTGTCGTCGGGCTTTGCCTGGGAGCGGCCCTCGCGGGCTGCGCCACCGTCCGGGGCGGACCGGGCCGGGAGGAACCGGAGTTCGTCGGCCGCTCGATGCGGGTCGAGACCGCCGCCGGCCAGGTGACGACCCTCCGTTTCGATCGCGACGGGACGGTGACCGCGCGCTTCAACGAGCGCGAGACGGAGGGGCGCTGGAGCCTCGAGCTGCGGCAGCTCTGCTTCACCTGGGCGCGCAACTTCCGCGAATGTTGGCCCTACGCCCAGCGCTTCCGCGAAGGCCGCACCGTCACCATCCGCAGCGACCGCGGCAACACCGTCCGGGTGACGATGCGCTAGGAGGGTCATGGATCATCCCGACACGCGGCGCGAATCGCGCCTGACTCAAAATCGGGCCGTGCCGAGGTAGGAAGCCTTCACAATCGAGGCGGAGTGAGAAAGAGAGGTGGAAGATGTCCCGCCGTCTCCCCCCGCTCGCGCGCCTCGAAGGCGATCAGCTGGCCGCTTCGGCGCCGCGCGACCATGCCGCCTTGTCGGCGTCGGCGGGGACGGGCAAGACGCATGTGCTCACGGCCCGCGTGCTCCGGCTGCTGCTGGCCGGGGTGGACCCTTCTTCGATCCTCTGCCTGACCTTCACCAAGGCCGGCGCGGCCGAGATGGCGCAGCGCATTCATCAGCGGCTCGCGCATTGGGTCCGGCTGAAGGGCCCCGATCTGGCAGCGGATCTGCGATCGCTCGGCGAGGATTTCGGACCCGCGGCGCAGGAGCGGGCGCGCACCCTGTTCGCACGCGTGCTCGACGCGAAGGGCGGGGGACTGCGCATCCAGACCGTCCACGCCTTCGCGCAGGGGCTGCTCGCCGCTTTCCCGGCCGAGGCCGGCCTCAGTCCCGGCTTCCGGCCGCTCGAGGGGCGCGAGGAGAAACTGCTCGCCCGTTCGACCCTCGCGGAGCTGCTGGTCCGCGCGGAGCGAAGCGGGGACCTGCCCCTGATCCGCGACCTCCAGGCCTTGAGCCACCGGATGGGGGAGGGGGGCGCCGAGGCCTTTCTGACGGCCTGCGCCCGGGCGCCGGATGCGCTCGCGGCCTTGGGCTCGCGCGAGGCGATCGAGCCGCGCCTGCGCCATGCCTTCGATCTGCCTCTGGGCGACATCGACGAAGCGATCGCCGGGCAATGCTGCGACGACCTGTTCGACCTCGAGACCCTGCGGCTGATCGCCGATGCGAACCGCGCGTGGGGCACGCCGACGGGGCTCGCCTGCTGCGACGTCATCGCCGCGTGGCAGGCGCGGCCTGCCGCCTCGCGCGCCGCGACGCTGTCGGAGCTGGCCGAGCTGGTCCTGACCAGGACCGGGGACCCGCGCAAGGCGAGCGCAGGCCTGCTCAGGGCCGCTCCCGATTATGCCGAGCATGCGGCCCGGCTGGTCGAATGCTGCCGGCGCCTGACCATGATGAAGAAGGTGGCGAGCCTGGCCGCCTGCCTCGCCGCCGGTCTGCGGGCCGGCCAGACCTTCGCCGCCGCCTACGCCGCTGCGAAGCGCGCGCAGGGCGTGGTCGATTTCGACGACCTCATCCGCTGGGCCGAACGGCTGCTGCTGCTGCCCGGCATGGGTGAATGGGTCCGCTACAAGCTCGATCAGGCGACCGACCACATCCTCGTCGACGAAGCGCAGGACACCAACGAGGCGCAGTGGAACATCATCGGCGCGCTCGTCGAAGAATATTTTGCGGGGCAGGGCGCGAGCGGGCGGCACCGCACGATTTTCACCGTCGGCGACTTCAAGCAGGCGATCTTCGCATTCCAGGGTACGGACCCGCGCGAGTTCGAGCGCGCGCGCGCCTATTTCCAGGCGAAGGCGCTCGCCGTCCGCGCGGCGGCCGTCGACCTCGATCTGCCGAAGCGCGACATTCCGCCGGACTTCCTCGATCTGTCGATGGACCGCAGCTTCCGCTCGGCGCCGCCGATCCTCGAGTTGGTCGACCGGGTGATCGGCGATCTCGGCCATGAGGCGCTCGGCCTGCCGCGCCGGCCGAACCCGCACGAGACGCATCACGCCGACCGTCCCGGCTCGGTGACCTTGTGGCAGCCGTTCACCGACGCGGCCGAGGCCGACGAGGAAGCGGGCGAGGAGGGCTGGATCGGCGACGCCGTGCGGCTCTACGCGACCAGGCTCGCCCGGCAGATCAAGGCATGGCTCGAAAATCCGTTCCAGGTCGAGAGCCGGAGGAGGGCGCTGCGCCCCGAGGACATATTGATCCTGGTCCGCCGCCGGGGCGATCTCGCCTCGCTGCTGGTGGCGCGGCTCCATGCCGAGGGCGTGCCCGTCGCCGGAGTCGACCGGCTCCTGCTCTCCGCCCCGCTCGCCGTGCGCGATCTGCTCGCCGCGGCCCGCTTCGCGCTCCAGCCCCTCGACGACCTCAATCTCGCCGGCCTGCTCGTCTCGCCCCTGTTCGGCTGGTCGCAGGAGGAGCTGTTCGAGGCGGCCCACGGGCGGGAAGGCGCACCCTTGTGGGCGGGGCTCCGCGGCTTGGACAGGCGCCCGGACACGCTGGAGGGGCTCCGCTCGCTGCTCGCCATGGCCGATTTCGCGACTCCTTATCTCTTCTTCGAGACCATCCTCTCGGGCCCGCTGCAGGGACGCAGGCGCCTGCTCGGACGTCTCGGCGCGGAGGCGGGGGACCCGATCGACGAGCTGCTCGCCGGCGCCCTCGAGTTCGAGAGCGGCGGCTCGCCGTCGCTCGAGGCCTTCCTGGACTGGTTCGCGCGCGGCGACGTCGAGATCGTCCGCGATCCGTCGTCGCCGCTCGACGCGGTCCGGGTGATGACGGTCCACGGCGCCAAGGGGCTGCAGTCGCCGGTGGTGATCCTCGCCGACGCCTGCGCCGATCCCGAGCGCAAGGGCGGCGGCTTCGGCCGCGCGATCGCGAAGTTCACCCTCCCCGACGGAGGCCCCGCCATACCGGTGATCCGGCCGCGCAAGGACGAGCTCGCCGAGCCGTTGAAGTCGCAGATCGAGGCCGCCGACCGGCTCGACCGCGAGGAGCATTGGCGCCTTCTCTACGTGGCGCTGACCCGCGCCGAGGAGCGGCTCTATGTCGGCGGCGCGCTGGGGGCCGCCGACCGCCACGGCCCGCCGGAACGGAGCTGGTATGCGGCGGTGCGCTCCGCGCTCGACGGCCTTGGCTGCGCGTGGAACGAGGATCCGTTCTGGGGCCGCTCCTGCCGGCTCGGCGAGGCCGAGCTCCAGACCAAGGCCGACCGCCGCCGGACCCTGCCGGATCCCGATCTTCCTGCCTGGCTGCTCCGTCCGGCCCCGGCCGAGCCGCGCCCGCCGCGTCCTCTGGTCCCCTCGGCCGCGCCGGAGGACGACGTCGCCGATCCTCCGCCTGGCCCCGGAGCGCGGGCCGCCGCCGCGCGCGGCAAGCTCCTTCATGGCCTGTTCGAGCGGCTTCCCGATGTGCCGGAGGCGCAGCGGCAAGGCGCGGCCGGGCGCTGGCTGGAGCGTGCCGGCGGGGTCACGGACGCCGCGCTCCGGAACGCGCTCGCCGAGGACGCCTGCCGGATCATCGCCGATCCGCGCTTCGCCGATCTGTTCGCGCCGGGGGCCCTGGCCGAGGCGCCGATCGCCGCTGTCGTCGCCGGCGGCCATGTCGTCTCCGGCACCGTCGACCGGCTGCTCGTTGGCGACGACCGGGTGCTGGTGGCCGACTTCAAGACCGGCCGCAACGTGCCGCGGTCGGTGCCGGACATTCCGGTCCCCCATTTGCGGCAGATGGCGGCTTATGCGGCGGCGTTGCGGGCGATCTTCCCGGAGCGCAGGATCGAGGCGGCTCTGCTCTACACGTCGGGGCCCGTCCTCCACGCGTTGCCGGCCGAGCTCCTCGCCCGTTTCGAGCCGGCCGCCGCCGCCGCTTGAGCCCGGGCGTGTGCGCTCCTACATCGCGCTCAACCCATCAGGAGATCATTCATGGCCACCAGGAGCGTTACCGACCAGAGCTTCAACGAGGACGTGCTCGGCGCCGACAGGCCGGTGTTGGTCGATTTCTGGGCGGAATGGTGCGGACCGTGCAAGATGATCGCGCCCGCGCTGGAGGAGATGGCGGCCGAGTATGGCGACCGGGTCCGGATCATGAAGCTCAACATCGACGAGCATCCGGTGACGCCGGCCCGCTATGGCGTGCGCGGCATCCCGACCATGATCCTGTTCAAGAACGGCGAGCCCGCCGCGACCAAGGTCGGCGCCGCCCCCAAGAGCCAGCTCCAGGGCTGGCTGGAGGGGGTGCTGTAAGTTCCTCCCCATCGCTCGCGATGGGGAGGGGGACCACCCGCAGGGTGGTGGAGGGGTAAAAGGCT
>JAXDPC010000268.1:0-6699 GCA_034668525.1 Sphingomonadales bacterium | reverse complement strand
GAGAAGCTCAAGCTCGAGCGCCCTGACTACACGGCACGCGCCGTTGACTGGACGAAAGACTTGGAAGGGAAAGCGCGGATAGCACCTGAGACATTCTCGTTCACTCGCTGCTGCCTCGCTTACCCCTCTCCAAACCAGGACGGTGCCTGGAGCTATTATCCCGGCCTGATCTACTACCCGCATCCCGAGACGAAGCCGGGAACGAATGCTCATAACTTCAACGCGCTGGAGATCCTGACCAGCGAGGTCCCGAACCTGGTCTATGGGACGACGGCGAGCGTGATCTGCCGCGCGGACGCGTTCGTCCCCTTCTAGCCGCGGGAGCTGGCACGGAGTGCGCGGCCGCAAATCGCGTCGAGCTTCGCCGTCATCGCCGGATCGCGGGCGTCCGGCGCGGTCATGATCGCGAAATCGAGCGCGCGGTCGATCGGCGACGGCGGTCGCTCGGGCGGCAGCGCGCGGGCGAGTTCCACGATCAGCCGCCGCGACGTCTCGGCATTGGCGTGGAGCCGGGCGACGATCTCGGCGACGTCCGGCTCCTCGCCGGCGCGCCAGCTGTCATAGTCGGTGATCGCGCCGATCAAGGCGTAGGGCAGCTCGGCCTCGCGGGCGAGCCGCGCCTCGGGCATGCCGGTCATGCCGATGACGTCGCAGCCCCAGGAGCGGTAGAGGCGGCTCTCCGCCCGGGTCGAGAATTGCGGGCCTTCGATGGCGACATAGGTGGCGCCGCGCGCGACTTTTGCCCCGGCCGCCTCGGCCGCGCCGGCGACCAGGCCCGACAGGCGGGGGCAGACCGGATCGGCCAGAGCGACATGGGCGACGAAGCCGGGCCCGAAGAAGCTCGGCGCCCGGCTGAAGCTGCGGTCGACGAACTGCTCGGCGAGCGCGAACATCCCCGGCGCCATCGCCTCGTTCAGGGATCCCACCGCGGAGACCGCGACCAGATCGGTGCAGCCCGAACGCTTCAGCGCGTCGATATTGGCGCGGTAGTTGAGATCGGACGGCGGGATGCGGTGCCCGCGGCCGTGGCGGGGGAGGAAGACGAAGCGCACCCCTTCGATGCGGCCGACCAGCAATTCGTCGGACGGCCGGCCCCAGGGCGTGTCGACCGCGATCCACTGCGCCTCTTCGATCGCGTCGAGCGCATAGAGCCCCGACCCCCCGACGATCCCGATCACCCACTCGCCCATCGGGGACAGTTACTAGTAACTGTCCCCCTCCGCCAAGCCCATCAGGGACAGTTACTGGTAACTGTCCCCAATTGCCCTTTCTGAGCGCGCATCGGGGACAGTTACCGGTAACTGTCCCCAACTGCCCAACCCCTTTCTGCCGCTCCGGGGCTGCGCTAGCACGAGCGGATGGGGCGCGTGCGGCAGAAGATGGCGAAGCTGTGGCGGCACCGCGCCGTCCGCGGCCTCGCCTGGCTGCTCGGCGGCCTGCTCGCCGTCCCCGCTTCCTATTTCGCCGCCGCCCTCCTTCTCGGCCTGATCCCCGCCAATGCCGGCTGGCGCGAGGCGGAGCGCGGCATCACCATCTTCGTGCGCACCAACGGCGTCCACACCTGGATCATGATGCCCAAGGTGAGCCCGGCGGCGGACTGGCGCCCTTTCGCTCCGCCGGAGCATCTGCGCGACCCGCGCTACGGCGCCGGCGACCATGTCGCCATCGGCTACGGCAATCGCGAATTCTACCTGAACACGCCGACCTGGGGCGACCTCAGCCTCGAGACCGCCTTCTACGCCTTCTTCGGCGACGGCCCCACCTTGCTCCACGTCGAGCACGAGGACCGCCCGCGAGCCAATGAATGGCAGCGCCCGATCGTGCTCAGGCCCGACGAATATCGCCGCCTCGCCGCCTTCATCGCCGCCCGCTTCCGCCGCGACGCGCGCGGCCGCACCATCCCCGTCCTCGGCCGCGGCTACGGGCCCGCCGACATGTTCTACGAGGCGAACGGCGGCTACAGCTTCGTCCTCACCTGCAACGAATGGACCGGCCGGGCCCTGCGCGCCGCCGGGGTCCGCACCGGCCTTTGGACCCCGCTCGAACAGTCGATCATGTGGCGATTGGATTGAGGCGGGCGGCTGCGCTAAGAGGGCGCCGCAACCGGACAGGGGAGTTCGAACATGGCCAAGATTCTCGGTAATTTCCATCTCGCTTTGCTGATCGGCGTGGTGCTGCTGCTCGCCGCGATGTTCGGCCTCCACGGCGGCGACATGGAAGGTCCCTATTGGGCGCAGTTCCTGCGCTTCCTCCACGTCTTCGCCGGCATCCTGTGGATCGGGCTCCTCTATTATTTCAACTTCGTCCAGATCCCGACCATGCCCAAGGTGCCGGACGAGCTGAAGCGCGGCGTCACCGGCTACATCGCGCCCGCCGCCTTGTTCTGGTTCCGCTGGGCGGCGCTGGCCACCGTGATCCTCGGCCTGCTGCTCGCCGAGATGAGCCGCCCCGGCTATGTCGCCGACGCGCTCACCCTCAAGGAGGGCTTCCGCACCATCGGCATCGGCATGTGGCTCGGCATCGTCATGGCGGCCAACGTCTGGTTCGTGATCTGGCCGAACCAGAAGAAGGCGCTCGGCATCGTCGCCGTCGACGACGACGCCAAGAAGCGCGCCGGTCCGATCGCGATGATGGCCTCGCGGATCAACCTCATTCTCTCGATCCCGATGCTCTACTGCATGATCGCCGGCGCCCATATCGGCGGCTGAGCACGACGGCGGCGCGCTCCGCTCCGGAGTGCGCCGCCGGCTCCTCCCATGAACCCCATCGAATGGATCGCGGCCGGGCTCGGCATCGTCACCGTGGCGCTCGTCGTCACCCGCAGCATCTGGAACTATCCGTTCGCGGTGGCGATGGTGAGCCTCTATTTCTTCGTCTTCTTCGAGGCGAGGCTCTACTCGGACGCGCTGCTCCAGATCTTCTTCCTGGTCATCAACCTCTACGGCTGGTGGAACTGGCTGCGCTCGCGCCACGAGACCGGCGAGGTGGTGGTCACCGCGCTGACGAGCAGGCAGCGACTGCTCTGGCTCTCCGGCACGCTTGCCGCGAGTATGCTCTGGGGGCTCGCCATGGCGCGCTACACCGACGCGGCGGCGCCGGTCTGGGACGCGCTCATCGCCGGCGGCAGCGTCGCCGCCCAGATCCTCCAGGCCCGGCGCCGCCTCGAAAGCTGGGTGCTGTGGATCGCGGTCGATATCGTCGCCGTGCCGCTCTATTTCAGCCGCGGCCTGATCGCGACCTCGGCCCTCTACGTCGTCTTCCTCGTCCTCGCCGCCGCGGGGCTGTTCGCCTGGTGGAAAGCGTGGCGCGCCCGGCAGGATTCGAACCCCACGCCGGCGGACGCCGGCCCCCAAGCGGCTCAGTAGGTTCGCCACACAGACGTCGAATGGCTGGCGCGCCCGGCAGGATTCGAACCTGCGACCCCAAGCTTAGAAGGCTCGTGCTCTATCCAACTGAGCTACGGGCGCGTGCGGGCGGTGTAGCGCGGATCGGCCGATATCGAAACCGGTGCTGCGCCGACCTAGTCCGAGCGATCGGACGATGACGGAAGCTGCGCCCCGCCCCGGTCGGCATCGGCGTCGCGCGGGGGTCCCGGCTCCGCTTGGGCGTGAACGGCCGGGGCAGCGGGCAGCACGGCGGCGTCCAGCAGCGCCGCAACTGGGATCGCCACGATCAACGCGAGGGCGAATCGGCTGACGCGGCTCTTCAGCCCGCGCGCAAACCGTTGCTTGCGCTCGTCGCCTGCGGCGCTGCGGGCGAGCCGGATGAGCGCGAACATGGTGAATCCGAACAGGGTCGCGGTCAGCCAGACCATGCGTTCCGGGATCGCGCCGGCGAGGCCATGAGCGATGATGTACCCCACATAGTAGGGGCCGAGCGCGCAGGATAAGGCGATGTCGGCGATCCGCTGCGCCTCGGCGATCAGCTGCTCGTGCCGGAGCGAATCGAGCGTCTGGATGCGTCCGACCAGGGCAGCCCGGTCGTGCCGGACTCGTTCGAAGGCCCGGCCGAGGCTGTCGATCGATTCGAACACGGGGCCCATCCGCTGCGTCACGAACTCGTCATATGGCTGGAACCCGACCACGCGCTTGATGCGAAGCGCTCCTGAGACGCGTTCGAATTGCCTGACATAGTAACGTGAGCGCTCAATCCGCGCTTCGAGCGTGCCATCGAGCTTGAGCTCCGACAGTTTGGAGAGGTCCGCCTCGACCAGTACCTGCTGATCGAGCAGGCGCTTGCGCAGCTCAGGATTTTTGGCGCTGTCGCCGAACTTCGACATCTCCCAAGTGGCCTGTTCGAGATTTCCTTCGACGCGGGCGAGGGTCTCGGTGGCGGAGCGGAGTGCGTCGAAGTGCATGATCGCGGCGATCCGCACCGTACCGGCCCGGTGCACCCGGTAGATAAGCCTGCCGAGCTGCCACGGATTGAGCGTGTCTTCGTAGAGCAGATAGTAAAGCGGATCGTTGTGCGGCCGGGCCAGGATGTCGGGCTGGTAACCGAGCGCCGTCGCGTAGAAGGCGCGGTCGTCGAGGAACCGGCTGAGGGTGAACTCCGTCGATGCCGGCATGGCGCAGGTTACGAAAGCCCAAAGACTATCGAATTTCTCCAGCCGGCATTGCGGATCGCGCTCGAGACCGGTTCCGCTTTCGCTCGACTGGCGGGTGAAAGGCGGCGCGAACGCGGCGTCTTCCTCGCAGCCGTTCGGGCTGAGCGCGACGCCGCGGAAATCGACGAATCTTGGCCCAAGATCCGCTTTCAGATGACGGAGGGGAAGCAGAAGCTCCTGCTCCGCACGGTCCCAGATGCGGTGGTAGAGGTCGTTGTGAATCGGCGGACACTTTCCCGCTTCTATCGCTGCCGCCGTCGAAAGCTGGCTCAGGGCCCGATACAGATCCCCGGGCACCGGGTCCTTGCTGGCCGCGATCGCGGCTACCTCATGCTCCTCCTTGGACTCCGAAAGGTCCAGGACGATGGTCAGCGTCAGGAACTCGGTATGGAGCTCGAAGCTGAGGGTGGTCTTGATACCGTGCCAGAGGAAGGAGAATTTGATCGCCCGGTAAGAATCGGCGCGAAGCTGTGCCGGACAGCCGCCAGGCTCGCCTCCCTCGGTCCCGATCACCGAGCCGAACAGCGCAATCACTTTCCGGCCGTCCACCTCCACGTCGCTGTTGGTGCGGATCGTGTGCAGGCGGTTTTCGGGCTTTGCGCGGCTGCGGACGAGATGGGCGTACACGGCAGCGACGCACCGATCCGCGGCTTCGACACGAAGGGCGGCGGAGGGCTTTGCCGGCCTTCCCTGACATTTGTGATCGGCGCCGCTTGTGGCCTCGCTTTCCTTGAGCTCCTGCGGCCCCAACTTGGCCGGGTTCCAGAACGCAAGATGCCTGATCACGGCCGGCGTCGACAATGGCGTCACCTGCCGCCGGTGCGCACCTGAAAGAAGTTTCGAGTATTCGGTGTAGGTTTCGAAAATCCCTGTCTCAGGCGGCTCCACGTCCATCGAATCCTCCCCTCTCCGCGAACAGACCATTTGACCGCTCGTCAGCAGGAGCCCGACGTCGTTTCTGGCGACGTTGCGGGCGCGTTGCTCCACGCATCAATCGACTCGCGAAACGCTTCGACGCCACTCGTTGGCAAGTCTGACCCAGACCCTGCTTCCGTCAAGCCTATATTTGCTCGACAGGATGATCTCTGCGGAGATAGGCAAATGTTCCAGCTCGATCAGCGCGCCGACGGCGCGGCGTCGGCAGGACGCGTTGATGCCCGCCCGCCCGGCCTATAGGAAGCCGGCGATGCACCTCGCTGTCTCGCCTTATTTCCGTCACCTGCGCCTGTCCTTCCAGCTGACATTGGCGCCGATCTTCCTGTGGGGTGCCTTGCTCTCGGGCGGGGGCTGGGACGGCGGCACGACCGCCGCCTTTGCGGCGCTCCATCTGTTCCTCTATCCCGCCGCCACCGCCTTCAACGCCGTCTACGACCGCGACGCCGGTCCGGTCGCCGGGCTGGAGCAGCCGCCGCAGGTGCCGCCGCATCTGCTCCGTCTGGCGCTCCTCATGGCGCTCCTCGGCGCGGCGCCCGCGGCTGCGGCCGGCGCGCCGTTCCTCGCCGCCTATCTGGCCATCGCCGGCTGGACGGCCGCCTACAGCCATCCGCGCACCCGCTGGAAGGCCAGCCCGTGGCGGAGCGCCGCCGCGATCGCGCTCGGCCAGGGCGCGCTCGGATTCGTCGCCGGCTGGATCGCCACTGCAGCGCCCGACGCGCCCCTATGGGTCCTCGCCGCCGGCGCCGCGTGCGCGGCGCTGACCGCGCTCGGCCTCTATCCCGCGACGATGGCCTTCCAGGTCGCCGAGGACCGCCTGCGCGGCGACCGCACCCTCGCCGTCGCGCTCGGGCCGGAGCGGGCATTGCGCCTTGGCAGCCTCTGCCTGCTGTTCGGCGGCGCCGTCACCGCCTGGCTGGTCGCGGGCCGCTTCGGGCCCTCCGACGCCGCTTTGATCGTCCTCGGCTACCTTGGGCTGATCCTCGCCCAGGAGCGTCTCGTCCGCCGGCCGGACTACCGACGGGCCATGCGCCTTCTCAATCGCGCCACCGCCGGCTTTCTCCTCTTCCTCGCGCTCGAGGCGCTGGGCACGGGCTAGGGCGATCTCCTTGGCATCGCATATTGCGCCTCCTAGACTGTGAGGATGGCAGCCGAGAACG